>JADLEZ010000090.1 GCA_020845855.1 Burkholderiales bacterium | reverse complement strand
GGACTCTTGGGGCTCGATCGCGTCTTTCTCGAGTTCCTCGGGGCCGCGGATGCCGCGCTTCGCGACCGCCTCGCGGCGGGGCGTCTCGGTCCGGGTGCGCTGCCGGCCAAGGACGAGTCGGCGCTCATTCTCGATGTCGCACCCCACCTGGAGCGCTTTCTCGCCGAGCTGTTCGGGATCGCCGATCGAGTCCACGGATTGCAGCAGCGGCACGACGAGCACGCGCCGCTGTTTGCCGTGAAGCGGGAGCTCGTGCAGCGCCGTGCGGCCAAGGTCACTCCGGGGGACGCGGCAGCAATCGATGGACCGGCATTGGAGCGCGAACTGCGTCACCGTTTCGGCGGCCGCTTCGACGAGCTGACCTTCGCCACCCATGTCGCGGATTGGCTGCGGGACGAGGCGGGGCACAAGGCCGAGCTCGATCTTGCGTTTCGCTATGCGGCCTGGGCGCTGCACACGGAGGCGGGACGCGAGCATGTGCGGCCCGGCGTCCTCTTCAAGGCGCCGGCAAAGCTCGATCCCTACAAGCTGGTTGCACACGTCCAGCGCTTCTGCGTCGAGGGCGCTACCGCGTTCCGCATCGATCCGGCGCACCTGCGCCGCCGGCAAGGCTTCCGGCTGACCGATTCCGGCACGACGCTGGTCGACGCACTCGACCACGCCCACTACTGCATCTGGTGCCATAACCAAGGCAAGGATTCCTGCTCCAAGGGGCTGCGCGAGAAGCCTTCCGATGCGCAACCCCACACGGTGACCTACAAGAAGAGCCACTTCGGCGCCACACTCGCCGGTTGTCCGCTGGAAGAGAAGATCTCGGAGTTCCAATCGCTCAAGGCCAGGGGGTACTCGATCGGTGCGCTCGCGGTGATCTGCATCGACAATCCAATGCTCGCAGCGACCGGCCACCGAATTTGCAACGACTGCATGAAAGCATGCATCTACCAGAACCGGGATCCCGTCGATACTCCGCAGGTCGAGACGCGCACCTTGAGGGACGTGCTCGCGCTGCCGTGGGGTTTGGAGATCTACAGCCTGCTCACACGGTGGAATCCGCTGAACCTGCGCGCGCCGCTGCCGCGGCCCGCGACCGGTCGCCGCGTCCTGGTCGTGGGACTGGGGCCGGCCGGGTTCAGCCTCGCCCATCATCTGATGAACGACGGTCACACCGTCGTCGCGATCGATGGGCTCAAGATCGAACCGTTGCCCGCGCAGCTGTCCGGAGTTCGCCTCGACGGAGCTCGTTGCGCGTTCGAGCCGATCCGTGACGCGACGAGCCTTTACGAAGCGCTCGACGAGCGGCTCCTGGCGGGGTTCGGCGGAGTCGCCGAGTACGGCATTACGGTACGCTGGGACAAGAATTTCCTGAAGCTCATCCGGCTCCTGCTCGAGCGGCGCGAGCAGTTCGCGCTGTACGGCGGTGTGCGCTTCGGCGGTACCGTTACGCTCGACGATGCATTCGGTCCCGCGGAAGCCGGAGGCTTCGGCTTCGATCACGTCGCGCTTTGCATGGGCGCGGGCAGGCCGACCATGCTCGACATTCCCAATGGGCTCGCACGCGGCGTGCGGACCGCGTCGGATTTCCTGATGGCGCTGCAGCTGACCGGCGCCGCGCAGCGCGACTCGATCGCCAACATGCAGCTCCGGCTGCCGGTCGTGGTCGTCGGGGGCGGCCTCACCGCGATCGACACTGCCACCGAAGCGCTTGCGTACTACGCGGTCCAGGTCGAGAAGTTCCTGGTTCGTTACAGGGCGCTCGCGGCCGAGATCGGCGAAGACGCCATCCGCAGTCGCTGGAACGACGAGGAGCGCGAGATCGCCGAGGAGTTTCTCTCCCATGCGCGCGCCATTCGCAGCGAGCGCAAGGAGGCGGCGCGGGAGGGCCGTCCGGCGCGTGTCGCCGAGTTGCTCGCGCACTGGGGCGGCGCCACGGTCGCCTATCGGCGCCGACTTGTCGACAGCCCGTCGTATACGCTCAATCACGAGGAAGTGGCGAAGGCGCTCGAGGAAGGCGCGGTCTTCGCAGAGGGGCTCACGCCGCTTGCAGTGGACATCGACGAGTACGGCGCCGCGAATGCCGTGCGCTTCGGGTGCGCGAGCTTCGGGCCGGACGGGAGCCGCGCCGACGCGGGCGACGTTCGGCTTCCTGCGCGCACCGTACTGGTCGCCGCGGGGACCCAGCCCAACACGGTGCTGGCGCGCGAGGAGCCGGGCCACGTCCTTCTCGATGGCAGGTATTTCCGGGCCTGCGACGAGGAAGGCGAGCCGGTGCAGCCCGCGTTCTCGCTGTCCAAGCCGGCGCGCGCGGACGTCCTGACGTCGCGGCTTCCCGATGGGCGCTTCGTCTCGTACTTCGGCGACCTGCACCCGTCCTACTTCGGCAACGTGGTGAAGGCCTTGGGCTCGACCAAGCAGGGGCACCCGACCGTCACGCGCGTGCTCATGAAGCGGCCACCCGCCTCCGTTACAAGCGATGCGCAGTTCTTCGCGCGCCTCGACCGCGACTTGCGCGCGAAGGTACACGAGGTGAAGCGCCTCACGCCGACCATCGTCGAACTGGTCGTCGAGGCGCCTGCAGCCGCGCGCCGATTCCGACCGGGCCAATTCTACCGGCTGCAGAACTACGCCACACTGGCTCCGACGATCGCCGGAACCCGGCTGCAGGTGGAAGGCCTCGCGCTCACGGGCGCTTGGGTCGACCCGGAGCGTGGACTCGTATCGCTGATCGTGCTCGAGATGGGCGGCTCGTCCAGCCTGTGTGCGAGGCTCGGTCCCGGCGAGCCCGTGATCCTGATGGGTCCGACCGGGAGCCCGACGCACATCGCCGCGGGCGAGACCGCGGTCCTGGTCGGCGGCGGCCTCGGCAACGCCGTCCTGTTCTCGATCGGTCAGGCATTTCGCGCGGCCGGCTCGCGCGTGCTGTACTTCGCCGGCTACAAGAGGCAGATCGACCGCTACAAGGTTGCCGAGATCGAAGCGGCCGCCGACGTCATCGTCTGGTGCTGCGACGAGGAGCCGGGCTTCCGCCCGGAGCGTGCGCAGGACTTCGCGTTCGTCGGCAACATCGTCCAGGCGATGGACGCCTATGCCTCGGGCCGGCTGGGTCCGCCGCCGATCCGGCTCGCCGACGGCGACAGGATCATCGCGATCGGCTCGGACCGGATGATGGCGGCGGTGGCGCGGGCGCGGCACGGAGTGCTCGCGCCGCATCTGAAGCCGCACCACTTCGCGATCGGCTCGATCAACTCGCCGATGCAATGCATGATGAAGGAGATTTGCGCGCAGTGCCTGCAGCCGCAGCGCGACCCGGCGAGCGGCGAGGTGACGTACGTGTTCTCCTGCTTCAACCAGGACCAGCCGCTCGACTGCGTCGACTTTCACGCCCTGTCCGACCGGCTGCGCCAGAACTCGCTCCAGGAGAAGCTCACTGCGCAGTGGCTCGAGCACTGCCTGGCAGCGGTGCGTTGATCCGTTGTCTCGCGCGCGACCGCGCGCGAGCAGAGTTGCGATCCTCACGATCGTTGTTCAGTCGGCCGAGAGCCAGCCGACACGGCGCACGCGCGCCATCACGAAATGTCAAGCCCCTGTCATCGATAGTCAAATCGAATTCGGCCAAGGTCCTTAAGGTGGTGAACAGCGCGGTGGAAAGCAGTTCGTCAGAACTTCCACTGTGTCATCCCGAGGAGCTAAGCCGACGAGGGATCTGCTTTACGCAGCTCGCTGATTCGACGCGAAAGCGGATCCCTCGCTTAGCTCGGGATGACAAGGGTATAGGGAGCAACGCGCGAAGTTCAACGAACTACTCGCGTCGAGCTAACGCTGAACACGTTCGAGTGAATAACACGGGGATCACGGGGAGAGAATGATTTTGAAACCGATCGGCAAGTCATCGAGGCTCGCGGCGACGACACTCGCAGCAGCGCTTCTGCTCGCCAGCGCCACGCATGCGCGTGCCTTCGAGTTCGAAACCGAAGGCGGTTGGAAGGGTACCTTCAACAATACGATTTCCGCGGCCGCGAGCTGGCGCGCGCAAGCGCCCGACTCAGCCCTTTACAGCGAGGCCGACGGCATTCGCGCCGGCTACGGGCCGGGCGGCACCGGCGGCTCCAACACCGACAGCGGCACCCTGAACTGGGACAAGGGTGGACGCTTCGCGACGCCCATCAAGCTCCTCTCCGAGCTGTCGCTGCACAAGGGTGACCTGGGGGCGTTCCTGCGCGTCAAGGCCTGGTACGACCAGGCGTTGAACGACGAAGGTGTGCGCGCGGGCAATGGCGACCAGGACCCCATGTATTCGCGCGGCGCTCCGCTCTCCGACGCGAGTCAGCCGAACCTGAACAAATTCCAGGGCATCGCGCTGCTCGATGCCTACGTGTACGACACGTTCGCCATCGGCGGCAAGCCGCTGCAGCTGCGCGCAGGCCGTCAGGTGGTGAACTGGGGCGAGAGCCTGTTCATCCAGGGGGTCAACCAGCTCAACCCGATCGACGTTCCTGCGCTGCAGAGGCCCGGGACCGAGGTCAAGGAGGCACTGCTGCCGGTGTGGAGCCTCTACGGCAACCTCGGTTTCGGCAACGGCGCGTCGCTCGAGCTCTTCTACCAGCTCAAGTGGGAGCAGACGATCGTCGACAGCTGCGGCGGCTACTGGTCGCCGGTGGAATGGGCCATTTCCACGTCGCCCGGCTCCGGCTGCAGGGCCGTCGCGACGACGTTGGCGGGCGCCAGCAACTTCGACCAGGTCAACGCCGGTCTGTACGTACCGCTCGGCCAGGGATCGGATGGCAAGAATTCCAACCAATGGGGCCTCGCGTTCCGCCTGCCGGTGGACGCGATCGATTCCGAGCTCGGCATCTACGCGATGAGGATCAATTCCCGCGTGCCGATCGTCTCCGCGCGGACGGGGACCAGCCTGATCGGCACGCCGCTGCAGGAGGCGACCGGACTCATCAACGCGATCCCCGCATTGGCGCCATTGGGGCTCACGTCCGCCACCGGGCTGTGGGAATACCCGAACGGCATCAACATCTACGGCGCCAGCCTGTCCACGAACCTCGCCGGCTGGTCGGTGGGCGCCGAGGTCAGCTACACGCCGAATCAGCCCGTGCAGATCAACGGCAACGACCTGCTGCAGGGTGTGCTGACCGGCATCGGGCCGATGGGCGACGCCGGCATCGCCGCCACCATGCAGGGCAGCGGAGCCTACGTTTCCGGCTACGACCGGATGCGGAAGTATCAATTCCAGGCCAACACCATCAAGGTCTTGCCGGCAATGCTCGGGGCGGCGCAAGGGCTCTTGATCGCCGAGGCCGGCATGCAATGGAACGACCTGCCGAACAACGGTCGCCGATACGGCCGCGCGTTCATCTTCGGCTTCGCATCCGACGACAGCGTTCCGTTCGGGGGTAGCACGTGCACGAACCCCGTCCCGCCCCTGGTCAATCCGCAACAGGACGGATGCCGTAACGACGGATTTGTCACCAAGTTTGCCTGGGGCTACCGCCTCCGGGCATCCCTCGAATACCCGGGACTGATCGGCGGCTTCTCCGTGACGCCCAATGTGTTCTGGGGCCACGACGTGAGCGGCTACTCGAGCGATACGCAGTTCATCGAGGGTCGCCAGGCGCTCGGTCTGGGCGTGAGGTTCGAATACCAGAAGCGGTACGCGCTGGACCTCGGCTACACGAGCTTCTCCAACAGCGCGAAATACGACCCCTTCCGCGATCGCGACTACTACGCCGCTTCCCTGAGCATGACCTTCTGATGCACGACCGGAGACGATTCATGAACTTCAAGCCTTATTTGATCGCAGCGGCCGCCTGCGGTGTCCTGCTCGCTGCTTCCGCGGCGTCTGCCCTGACGGCCGCTGACGCCGATCGGCTGGGCAAGGATCTCACCCCGAGCGGCGCGGAGAAGGCGGGCAACAAGGACGGCACGATCCCCCCTTGGAACGGCGGTCTCGTCAAGCCGCCCGCGGGCTGGACGCCCGAGCAGGGCTACACCGATCCATTCAGCGGAGAAAAGCCGACGGTGGTCATCAACGCCGCCAATGCCGAGCAGCACAAGGACAGGCTGCCCGCCGGCCTGATGGCGCTGCTCAAGAAATACCCGAACTTCTCGATGCCGGTCTATCCGACGCACCGTACCGCGGCGCTGCCAAAGGCCGTCTATGACCAGGCGCGGGCGGAGGCCACCAAGATCACGATCGACAAGGGCCACATCGAGGGCCGCGAGGGCTCGACGATTCCATTTCCGATCCCGAAGAGCGGCGAGGAAGCGATCTACAACCACCTGCTGCGCTACGCCGGCGGCGGTTTCGAGCGCGAGCACGTCTGGTTCCCGGTGCGCGCCAACGGCGACACCTACAAGGTCGGTCTGATCGAACGCGTCGTGTTTCCGAAGAACTTCGAGCCGGCGCAAGGAAGCAATCTCGCGTTCGCGTTCTACGCGTGGTTCACCACTCCCGCCACCCTCGACGGCCAGGTCTACCTGGTGCACGAGCCGTCCGACCCGGCGAGGGAGGCCCGCTCGAGCTGGATCTACAACGCCGGCCTTCGCCGCGTGCGCCGCGCCCCCGACTTCGCCTACGACAACGTCATCGACGGCACCGAAGGCATGCGGACCACCGACCAGTACTACGGCTTCAACGGCGCGATCGACCGCTACGACTGGAAGCTCCTCGGCAAGAAGGAGATGTACGTGCCGTACAACACGTACCGGATCGGCGACAAGAAGCTCAAGTACGCGGAGATCCTCGACAAGAACACGGTCAAGAGCGACCTGATGCGCTACGAGCTTCACCGCGTCTGGGTGATCGAGGCGACGCTGAAGGCCGGCGAGAAGCACGTCTACGCGAAGCGCACGTTCTATCTGGACGAGGACAGCTGGATGGTGCTGGTCGAGGACGCGTACGACACCCGCGGCCAGCTCTGGCGCGTCGGCGTGCACGGCTTCCGGCAGAACTACGACGCGCTCGTGCCCAATCATTCGATCAACG
This sequence comes from Burkholderiales bacterium, assembly GCA_020845855.1. Taxonomy (GTDB): domain Bacteria; phylum Pseudomonadota; class Gammaproteobacteria; order Burkholderiales; family Casimicrobiaceae; genus VBCG01. The sequence continues at coordinate 2,737 of JADLEZ010000090.1, read as the reverse complement.
TGTGGCACGACCTGTCGAACGGCAGCTACATGGCGGGGAACCTGGAGAACGAGGTGAAGCGCCCGATCAAGTACGGCCTGTCGGCGAAGTGGTCCGACTTCCAGTCCGACGCGCTTCGCCGCGCCGGGACCCGGTAAGCGCGGTCGCTCGCGGCGAGAGAGCTCCGATGAGAACCGCGGCTCTTCCGACGTTCATCGTTGCCCTCGCGGCGAGCGTCGCCGTCGCGCAGCCCGCGCAAGCGGATTCCGGGACGCTCGTGATCGCGGACGTTGCGATCCGTTCCGACCGCGTCGTCATGCTGGCGTGCCATGTCCGTGGCGAGCGCGCGATCGCCGTCGGCGAGCGGGGCGCGGTCCTCGTGTCGGAGGATGGCGGCGTGGGCTGGAAGAGCTTCCGCTCGCGGAAGACGACGCGCACCCTGACCAGCGTGGTCGCGCTGGACGCGGACGTGTGGATCGGCGTCGGTCACGGCGGCACGATGCTGCGCTCGGAAGATGGGGGACGCTCCGCTCGCGCAATCGAGACGGAAGCGGGAAAGGACTCTTTTCTTGGCGTGATCGCACTCGACCCCACGACGCTGCTCGCCTACGGTGCGTTCGGCCTGATGCTGCGATCCGAGGACGCCGGAAGGACGTGGAAGAAGCAGCAGGTCATCGATGCGGACTTCGACCGCCACGTCAACCGCGTGATCGCAGCCGGCGACGGCTTGCTGCTGCTCGTGGGCGAGTCAGGCACGATCGCGCTGTCGCACGACCGGGGCGTCACGTGGTCGCGCGTCGAGTCACCTTACGAAGGCTCATTCTTCGGCGCCGGGGTCACGCCGGGTGGCGCGTTCCTGGCGTTCGGCATGCGCGGCAACGTCTACCGCTCGACCGATCGCGGCTCGACGTGGAGCAAGGTCGACATGCCGACGAAGCTGCCGTTCTTCGGCGCCGCGATACTGCGCGACGGGCGGATCGTCCTCACCGCCGCCCAGGGCTGGCTCGCCGTCAGCGGGGACGACGGGCGCAGCTTCGAGCTGCGGCGCGTGGCGGCGGGCGACCTCGCCGGCGCGTTCGACCGCGACGACGGCTCGCTCATGATCTTTGGCGAGCAGGGCATCCGTGCGGTGCAGCTTGCCGCGCAGGCGAACTGATGGCCTCGGCCCGAACGAAGGAAGTCTCGTGACCGGCCCCGCGACCCTCGAGGACCGCCACGGCCTCGAGGAGGCCGCGTTCGGCCACGACTGGGTGGGCAGGGCCTCCTATTGGATCTTCCACCTCCGCAAGCCGCTGCTCGCGCTGTTCGTGGTCGCGACCATCGCACTCGGCTGGTCGGCGACGCGCCTCAGCGTGAGCGCCGGGTTCTCCAAGATGATCCCCCTGAAGCACGAGTACATGCAGACGTTCCTGCAGTATCGCGACGACTTCGGCGGCGCCAACAAGATCCTGGTTGCCCTGCGGGCCCGCGAGGGCGACATCTACACTCGGCCGTTCATGGAAGCGCTGCGCAAGGTGACGGAGGAGGTCTTCTACATCAAGGGGGTGGAGCGCAGCTCGGTCACGTCGCTGTTCACCGCCAACGTCCGCTACAACGAGGTCGTCGAGGACGGCTTCCGCGGCGGCAACATCGTGTCGTCGGACTTCTCCGGGACGCCCGCGCAACTCGCGCGCGTCCGCGAGAATGTCGTCAAATCGGCCTGGATCGGCCGCATCGTCGCCACCGACGGCACTGCGGCCATGATCGTGGCGACGCTACAGGAGCGGGATCCCGAAACCGGCGAGCGCCTCGACCTGCAGGCGATCGCCCATCAGCTCGAAAGCATTCGCAAGGCCACGGAGAACGACGGGATATCCGTGCACGTCATCGGATTCACCAAGGCCATCGGCGACATCACCGATGGCGCCGGTGCGGTGATCGGGTATTTCGTCATCGCCTTCGCGATCACGGCCTTGCTCCTGTACTGGTACTCCGGCTCGGCCATGCTGGCCTCCTACGCGTTGATCTGCGCGATCGTGCCGGTCGTCTGGCTGCTCGGCCTGCTGCCCGTCTTCGGGTTCTCGCTCGACCCGATGTCGATCCTGGTGCCGTTCCTGATCTTCGCCATCGCCGTATCCCACGCCGTGCAGATGACCAGCGCGTGGAAGCAGGAGATGCTGGCCGGCGCCGACAGCGTCAGCGCGTCGCGAATCGCGTTCCAGAAGCTGTTCGTGCCGGGAGCGGTCGCGCTGCTGGCCAACGCGATCGGCTTCGTGGTCATCGCCTTCGTCGAGATCGAGATGGTCCGGGAGCTGACGATCACCGCCACACTCGGCGTGACGGTAATGATCATCACCAACAAGATGCTGCTGCCGATCCTGCTTTCGTACCGCCGACTGCCTCCGGAGGAGGCGGGACGGATGCGGGGGCACGAGCGCGGCGCGGATCGCCACTGGCGAAAGTTCGGCGCGCTCGCCACGCGCCGGGTCGGCGGCGTCGCCGTCGGCATCGCGTTGCTCGCGCTCGCCGTCGGGCTCCTCGCTGCGCGCGACCTGAAGATAGGCGACCTCGGCGATGGCGTGCCCGAGCTGCGGCCCGATTCGCGCTATAACCAGGACGTGCGCGAGATCACCGGGCGGTTCGCGATCGGCGTCGACGTCCTGCAGGTGATCGCCGAGGCGAAGGGGTCGGAGTCGCCGTGCGTCGACCGCGCGGTCATGGACAAGATGGAGGAGTTCGAGCTTGCCTTGCGCCAGAACGAAGGCGTCAGCGCGGTGCG
>JADLEZ010000089.1 GCA_020845855.1 Burkholderiales bacterium | reverse complement strand
CGACATGCTCGTGTTCCAGAGCGACACCCGGCACACGATGTTCGGCCTTGTCGTGGTGATCGCGGTGATCGCCATTGCGGCGCTCGCGATCGCGCTGGCCGTGTTCTTCCGCTAACATGCGCGAATGAATCGATACGACTTCACCGGCCGCGCGGTGGCCATCACCGGCGGCGCGCAAGGCATCGGCCTTGCGACCGCGCAACGTCTGGTCGAAAGCGGCGCGCGCGTGGCGTTGTGGGACCGGGACGAGCGCGCGCTCGCGGAGGCGAAGGCGGCCCTCGGCGCCGCCGCGCTCGCCATCCATCTCGACGTCACCCGTGCCGACGACGTCGATCGCGTCGTGCGCGCGACGGCGGATGCGCTCGGCGCCATCGACGCGCTGGTGTGCTCGGCCGGCATCACCGGACCCAACGTACCGCTCACGGACTATCCGGTCGAGGCTTGGAAGCAGGTGTTCGACGTCAACGTACACGGCGTGTTCCTGTGCAACCGGGCGGTGGTGCCCCTCATGCGCGCGCGCAACTACGGCCGCATCGTGAACATCGCTTCGGTCGCGGGCAAGGAAGGCAACCCGAACGCGTCCGCGTACAGCGCGTCGAAGGCCGCCGTGATCGGGCTCACCAAGTCGCTTGGCAAGGAGCTTGCGAACACGCACATCCGCGTCAACTGCGTGACGCCGGCGGCGGTGCGCACCGCGATCTTCGACCAGATGACGCAGCAGCACATCGACTTCATGCTGTCGAAGATCCCGGTCGGGCGCTTCGGCACGGTCGAGGAGATCGCGTCCCTCCTGTGCTGGCTCGCGAGCGAGGACTGTTCGTTCTCGACCGGGGCGGTGTTCGACCTCTCGGGCGGCCGGGCGACGTACTAGCTCTCTCGTCCGCAAATTACGTGTCCGCGGTCGCTTCGCGACGGGCTGCGCAATTTGCGGCCGGGAGTGCTACCGCGTTCGGCTCGGGAGCGGCCCTTCGCCGAACGCGTAGAACCTCTTTGGGAGCGCGTTGATCATAAGCGCGCTGTCGCGCGCCGTTCGGTAACGCGCCGGTGCGAATTGACAGCCTTCGCTCGGCGCAGGCGTCTGACGAATGCTCAACCGCCGCCAACTTCCAACGCGATCTTCCCGATCAGCGTGCCTGATTCCATGAGCGCGTGCGCCTGTGCCGCCTCGGCTAACGGGAACGTCTGCGCGAGCACGACTTTCAGCTTGCCCTGCGCGAACAGCGGCCACACGCGCTCGCGCAGCGCGCGGGCGAGGGCCACCTTGCGCGGTGCCGGGCTCGCGCGCAGGGTCGACCCGGTGACGGTCAGGCGCTTCATCATGATCGCGCGCATGTCGATCTCGACCGTGGCGCCCTGCAGGAAGGCGATCTGCGACAGGCGGCCATCCGGTGCGAGCGAGCGCAGGTTCTTCGCCACGTAGTCGCCGCCGACCATGTCGAGGACGACGTTCACCCCCTTCTTGCCGGTGAGCCGCCAGAGCTCGGCGCTCCAGTCCTGCGTCTTGTAGTCGAACGCGTGGTCGGCGCCCATGCGCAAGCAGAACGCGACCTTCTCGTCGGAGCCGGCCGTGGTGTACACGATCGCGCCGAACGCCTTGCACAACTGGATCGCGGTGAGGCCGATGCCGCTGGTGCCGCCGTGGATTAGCACCGACTCGCCGGGCTCGAAGCGGATGCGCTCGAACAGGTTGTACCAAACGGTGAAGTAGGTCTCGGGCACGCACGCCGCTTCGGCCACCGGCAGTCCCGGCGGAACGGGCAGGCAGAAGCCCGCGGGGGTCGTGCAATACTCGGCGTAGCCGCCGCCGGGTGTCAGCGCGCAGACGACGTCGCCGGCCCGCCATTGGGTGACGCCTTCGCCGAGCGCGACGATGCGTCCCGCCACTTCGAGGCCGATGATCGGCGACGCGTCGGGCGGCGGTGGATACGTGCCCGCGCGCTGCGAGCAATCGGGCCGGTTCACGCCCGCGTACGCGACTTCGATCAGGACCTCGCCTGGCTTCACCTCGGGCAAGGGGGCTTGCGCGACATGCAGAACCTCGGGCGGGCCGGCTTCGCGCGCGGCGACGTAACGCATGGATGTCGGCAAACTCATCAATACACCACCTGGACGTTCTCCGGCCGCAGCCATTCGCGCAGCCGCTCGACCAGCGCGTCGTCGAGGTTGACGCGCCAATCGGGCGACAGCTCGACGTCGCCGCCGATGCGGTCGTTGCAGTAGGACACCACGATCGGCTTGTCGCCAGGCCGGTAGGGCGCGAGGATCTCCGCGAGCGTGGCCGCCGAGGCATTGCCGTTGCACGCAAGCTTGAGCCGCTTCGCGCGTGTGCGGCGCAGTGTCGCGAGATCGTACACGGATTCGGCGATGATGCGCAGTCCTTGCGCCTCGCCGTCGTCGCCCATGCGCTGCGCCACCTTGACGTCGGCGATCACGAGCTGGTCTTCGCGCAGGAGCGCGCGCGCGCCATCGTACGCTTCGTTGTAGACCAGGATCTCCGCGCTTGCGTGACCGTCGTCCAGCGTCATGAACGCCATCTTGCCGCGACGGCTCGTCTGCACGCGCATTTGGGTCACGATGCCGGCGACCAGCACGCGCTCCTGCCGGGGCGCGAGGCTCGCCAGCGTCGTGCGCGTGACGGTGGCGAGCTCCGCCGCATACGCCGCGAACGGGTGGCCCGACAGGTAGAAGCCGATCGCCGCCTTCTCGTGCTGAAGGCGCTCCGCATCCGTCCAGTCGCGGGTGGCGACCAGCGAGACCTCCGCGCCCGACGTCTCCTCGCCAAACAACGAAACCTGGGCGGCGGACGCCTGCGCCCGCTCGGCCGCGTCGAGCGCGAGGCCGACGGTCGCCAGCAGCGCCGCGCGCCGCGGCTCGATCCCGTCGAAGGCGCCTGCGCGCACCAGTGCCTCGATCGCGCGCCGGTTGACCACGCGCTTGTCGATGCGGCGGCAAAAATCGAAGAGGTCGCGGAACGGACCACCCGCGGCACGCGCGGCGACCACGGCTTCGATGGCTGCCGCACCGGTTCCCTTGACGCCGCCGAGGCCATAGCGGATGCGCTTCGCGTCCACCGGCTCGAAGCGGTAGTTGGATGCGTTGATGTCCGGCGGCAGGACGACGAGGCCCTGCGCGATCGCGTCGTCGCGCAGAACGCGCACCTTGTCGGTGTCGTCCATGACCAGCGACAGGTTGGCCGCCATGAAGGCGGAAGCGTGGTGGGCCTTGAAGTATGCGGTCTGGTAGGCGACGAGCGCGTACGCCGCGGCGTGCGACTTGTTGAAGCCGGAGCCCGCGAATTTCTCCATCAGGTCGAAGAGCTGCGACGCGCGTGTTTCGGCGAGTCCGTTCCTCGTCGCGCCCTCGACGAAGACCGTGCGGTGCTTGGCCATCTCCTCCGGCTTCTTCTTGCCCATCGCCCGCCGCAGGAGATCGGCGCCGCCCAGTGTGTAGCCGCCGATTTCCTGCGCGATCTTCATCACCTGCTCCTGGTACACCATCACGCCGTAGGTAGGCGACAGGATCGGCTCCAGGCGCGCGTCGACATACGCCGCGCGCTCGCGACCCGACTTGCGCGCGACGAAGTCGGGAATGAGCTCCATCGGGCCTGGCCGGTACAGCGCGACCAGCGCGATGATGTCCTCGAAGCGGGTCACCGGCGCCTGCTTCAGGAGCTCGCGCATGCCACGCGATTCGAACTGGAACACCGCGGTCGTGGCGCCGGCGCGGAAGATGCCGAATGCCCCCTGGTCGTCCAGCGGCAGCGTATCGAGGTCGATCGTCGACGTGGGGTCCAGCAAGCGCACGTACCGGATCGCCCAGTCGAGGATGGTGAGCGTGGTAAGGCCCAGGAAATCGAACTTGACGAGCCCCACCGCTTCCACGTCGTCCTTGTCGAACTGCGACAGGATCGCCTCCGCGTTGGGCTGCACGTACAGCGGGCAGAAGTCGGTGAGCTTGCCCGGCGCGATCAGCACGCCGCCCGCGTGCATGCCGACGTTGCGCGGCAACCCCTCCAGTTGCTCGGCCAGGGTCAACAATTGCCGCACTTCCTCTTCCGCCGCCTCGCGCTCGCCGATCAGCGGCTCGACCTCGCGCGCGTAGATCACGTTCGGCTCGGGCTCGCCTTCGCGGCGCTTGAGCGTGACCACCTTGCCGGGCTGGAAGGGAATGAGCTTGGCGATGCCATCGACGAACGGGTAGGGCAGATCGAGCACGCGGCCGACGTCGCGCACCGCGGCCTTGGCGGCGAGGGTGCCGAAGGTGGCGATCTGTCCGACCGAATCGGCGCCGTACTTCTGCTTGACGTAATCGATCACGCGGTCGCGACCGTCCTGGCAGAAGTCGATGTCGAAATCGGGCATCGACACCCGCTCGGGGTTCAAAAAGCGCTCGAACAGCAGCGAGTAGCGCAGCGGATCGAGGTCGGTGATGCCGAGCGAGTAAGCGACCAGCGAGCCCGCGCCGGAGCCGCGGCCGGGTCCCACCGGCACCTGGTTGCGCCGAGCCCAGTTGATGAAGTCGGCGACGATCAGGAAGTAGCCGGCGAAGCCCATTTGCACGATGGTCGCCGTCTCGAAGTCGAGGCGCGCGGCGTACTCGGGGCGCTGCTGCTCACGCTGCGCCGGATCGGGATACAGCTTCGCGAGCCGCGCGGCGAGTCCGACCGCCGCTTCGTTGCGCAGGTGCTCGTCGATCGTGACACCCGCCGGCGTGGGGAACTCCGGCAGGTGGTTCTTGCCGAGCGGGATCGTGAGGTTGCAGCGTTGCGCGATGGCAACGCTATTGGCAAGCGCCTCCGGCAGGTCGGCGAAACGCTTCGCCATCTCCGCTTGCGTGAGAAAGTGCTGATCGGCGGTGAACCGGCGCGGTCTGCGCGTGTCGGCGAGGATGTGCCCCTCCGCGATGCACACCCGCGCCTCGTGCGGGCGGAAGTCCGCGCGCGTACGGAACTGGATCGGGTGCGTGGCGACCACCGGCAACGCGAGTTCGCCTGCGAGGCCGACGGTGGCCGCGGTGAGCGCCTCGTCCTCCGGCTGGCCCGCGCGCTGCACTTCGAGGTAGTAGCGCTGCGGGAACCATTCCGCCCATTGCACGGCGTAGCGCGATGCGCGGTTCGCGTTGCCTTGCAACAGCGCCTTGCCCACGTCGCCGTGGCGCGCGCCGGACAGCGCGACGAGGCCTTCCGTGCCCTCGGCAAACCACTCTTTGCGCAGTTCCGCGCGACCGCGATGCTGGTTGCCGCGATACGCGCGCGACAGCCACTGGCACAGGCGCAGGTAGCCGCCGCGGTCGGCGGCGAGCAGGATCGCGCGAAACGGCGCGTCGCGCTCGTTGTCGTGTGTGATCCACACGTCGCAGCCGGCGATCGGCTTCACTCCCGCCGTGCGCGCCGCGCGATAGAACTTGATGAGGCCGAACGCGTTCGCGAGGTCGGTCAACGCGAGCGCCGGCATGCCGTCGGCCGCCGCCGCGGCCACCGCCTCGTCGATGCGGATCGTGCCGTCGACGACTGAGAATTCGCTGTGCAGGCGGAGGTGAACGAACGACGGGGCCGGCATTTCAGGTGCGAACGTGCGTGGTGGATGGAACCGGCGGAAGGCAAGGCGCGTGTGGCAGGCTGCTACAATTCTACTTCGTTCGCGCGCATCCGCGTATGCTCTTTGCTCGGCGCGCGACGCACGCGGCTCCTCATGATCACACATCGCCTTTGCGCGCTTGCGGTGCTCGCGCTTGCTGGCTGCGCGACGGTGCAAACGCCGGCGCCCGCGCCCGCAGGGCCGGCCGCGCCGCAAGTCCCCGCGCCGTACGTCGAGCCGCCGCCGCCTCCCGTAAACTTGCAGGGCTTCCCGGCGTCCTATCGCCTGGGTTTCGGCGATGGCTGCGCCACCGGTCGCGGCAGCGAGAAGCGCGATCCGGTGCGCTTCGCCAACGACGGCAACTATCGCGTCGGCTGGCAGGATGGAGTCGCGCAATGCAAGGTGAGATGACGCCGCCGCCCGTAGCGGGAAAAAAGCCGTCGCGCTCGCAGTTCGTCGATGTGCGCGGCCTGCGCTACCACGTGCGCGCGTGGGGCGAGGCCGGCGCGCGCAAGCTCTTCCTCCTGCACGGCTGGATGGACGTGTCGGCGTCGTTCCAGTTCCTGGTCGACGAGCTTCGCGGCGAGTGGTACGTGCTCGCGCCCGACTGGCGGGGATTCGGACTCACGCAGACGCCGCCGGACGGCTACTGGTTCCCCGATTACATCGCCGACCTCGACGCGCTGGTGCAGGCGCTCGTGCCCGGCGAGGCCGTCGCGGTTGCGGGACACAGCCTCGGCGCCAACGTCGCCATGCTGTGGGCGGGTGCGCGACCACAGGGAGCTACTCACGTCGTCGCGCTCGACGGCTTCGGCGTGCCGGCGGAGCCGCCGGAGCGCGCGCCGGCGAAGCTCGCGAAATGGCTCGACGCGCTGCGGGAGCTACCGCAACTCGCACCGTACAGGGACCTCGCCGCCGTCGCGGACCGATTGCAGAAGACCAATCCGCGGCTGCCGCGCGACAAGGCCGAGTTCCTCGCGTCGCACTGGGCGGAAGTGCTTCCCGACGGGTCCGCACGTCTGCGCGCGGACCCGCGGCACAAGCTCCCGTTTCCGACCACATCGCGCACGGACGACATGTACGCGCTGTGGGGCAACATCGCGGCACGCGTCCTGTGGATCGGCGCCTCCGATTCGCAGATCGGCACCTGGCTCGCCCAGGGCGGCGACCCGAAGCTCGAGATCGCGCGCCGCTTCACGCACGTGCCCAACGGCAGGTTCGAGGTCGTCGCCGACGCCGGCCACATGCTGCACCACGACCAGCCGGCGGCCGTGGCGCGGCTCATGGAGGCGTTCCTGGCCTAGTAGCCCCGCTGTCCGAGGGAAATAGGGTACGTCCCCATTTCAGGGTACGTCCCTATTTCAGGGCTAGCTCGACGGGCCGTCGCCCATCTGCGACTGCAGCCAGTTCTCGAGGCCGACCTTGCCGATGAGCGCGAGCTGCGTCTCCAGCCAGTCGATGTGCTCCTCCTCGGACTCGAGGATGTCCTCGAAGAGCTCACGGCTCACGTAGTCGCCGACCGATTCGCAGTGTGCGATGGCATCCTTGAGCGCCGTGTGCGCCGTCATCTCGAACTCGAGGTCGCATTCGAGCGCCTCCTTGGCGCTCTCGCCGATCAGGAGCTTGTGCAGGTCCTGCAGGTTCGGCAGTCCCTCGAGAAACAGGATGCGCTCGATCAGCTTGTCCGCGTGCTTCATCTCGTCGACCGACTCGTGGTGCTCGTGGTCGGCGAGCCGGCACAAGCCCCAGTTGCGGAACATGCGCGAGTGCAGGAAATACTGGTTGATCGCGGTCAGCTCGTTGGTGAGCACCGCGTTGAGATGACGGATGACGCCCGCGTCGCCGCGCATGAGCATTCCTTCGAACGTGAAAGCCGCAGTGTAGCCGACGGCCGGCAGGGCAGTCAGTCGTCGCCGGAGCCGCTCGCGGGCGCGGTGAGCGCTTCCCCCAGCACTTGCCGGGCGCAGTCGGTGCATCGTCCGCAGCAGGTCGCAACCCCCAGGGTCGCGGACAGGTCGTCCAGCGTGCGCACGCCGAGCTTGACCGCCCCGCGGATCTCGCGGTCGGTCACGGCGTTGCAGACACAGACATACATAGTCGGAGTCAGTCGGAGTCGGAAATCGATCTGCAAATACGAACGATTCGCATTATACACATTCCAGGAAAATTGACAAGAGATGACGGTCAAACCCCGCGCCGCCAAACCGGAACGGCGAGAGCCGGCCGGTAGAATCGCAAATTTCGCCGCACACAGCGCGCCATGCCGTCCGACACCACCGCCGCTGATCTTCGCAAGCTGGCGCTGAATCGCGAGCTCGCGCCGATCCGCGCGCGCCGTCGCCGTCGCTGGCTCTGGCTGGGGATGCTCCTGCTGCTCGCTGCGGCCGCCGGCGCCTGGTTTCTCATGCGGCCCAGGGTCGAGACGGTCAGCACCGTCCCGGTGGTCACCACCTTCCCGTCGCAGCAGTTCGTGGTGCTGAACGCGACCGGCTACGTGGTGGCGCAGCGCAAGGCGGCGATTTCCTCGAAGGCCACCGGCCGCCTCGAATGGCTCGGCGTCGCGGAGGGCTCGCGGGTCAAGGCGGGCGAGGTCATCGCACGCATCGATGCCCGCGACGTCGTCGCGCAGGCGCAGAGCGCACAGGCGAACGTGGCGGCGGCCAAGGCGGCGCTCGCGCAGGCGCAGGCGGAAGAGACCGACGCGCTGGCGCAGCTCAAGCGCAGCCAGGATCTCCTGTCCAAGGGCTTCGTGTCGGCGGCGTCGGTCGATACCGCGAAGGCGCGCGCGGACCGCGCCACCGCCGCGGTCGCCAGCGCCAGGGCCAACATCAACGCCGCGGAAGCGAACGCGCGCAACTCGCAGGTGGCGGTCGACTACACCGTGATCCGTGCGCCGTTCGACGGCGTAATCCTGTCCAAGACCGCCAACGTCGGCGACCTGGTCACCCCGTTTTCGAACGCGGCGGATTCCAAGGGCGCGGTGGTGTCGATGGCCGACATGAGCACGCTCGAAGTGGAAGCCGACGTCTCGGAGTCGAGCCTTGCCAAGGTCAAGGTCGGCCAGCCGGCGGAGATCGTGCTCGACGCGCTGCCGGATACGCGCTTTCGCGGCCGCATCAGCCGCATGGTGCCCACCGTCGACCGTGCGAAAGCCACGGTGATGACCAAGGTCCGCTTCGACGAGATCGACCCCCGCGTGCTGCCGGAGATGAGCGCCAAGGTGAGCTTCCTGTCGCAGGAGGTCACGCCGGAGCAGCAGAAGCCGCTGGTCGCGGTCAACGCCGACGCTTTCGCCCAGCGCGACGGCCGCACGGTGGTCTTCGTGGTGCGCGACGGCAAGGCGGTGGCGGTGCCGGTGACCCCCGGCGTGCGGATCGGCGACGTCACGGCGATCACCGGCGCGGTGAAGACGGGCGAGCGCGCGGTCGCGAAGCCGACTGCCACGCTCGCCGACGGCGCGCCGGTCAAGGTCGAGTCGAAGTAATTCGGCCACCTCGCGCCGGCTTATGAACGATGCCTCGCACGCGCCCGTGCTGGTCGAGATCCGCGGCCTGTCCAAGCACTACGTCCGCGGCGACCAGGTGATCCCGGTGCTGGAGGACATCAACCTCGACGTAGCGCCCGGCGAGTTCGTGGCGCTGATGGGGCCGTCCGGGTCGGGCAAGTCCACGCTCCTGAATCTCATCGCGGGCATCGACAAGCCGTCGTCCGGCGAAATCCGGGTGGCAGGCGTGGACATCGCGCAACTCGGCGAAAGCGATCTCGCCGCATGGCGGTCCACGCACATCGGCTTCATCTTCCAGTTCTACAACCTGATGCCGGTGCTCACCGCGTTCCAGAACGTCGAGCTGCCGCTGCAGCTCGCGAGCCTCGCGCGCCGCGAGCGGCGCGAGCGCGTGGACACGGTGCTCGCGCTGGTGGGGTTGTCCGACCGCAAGGACCACTATCCCAACGAGCTGTCCGGCGGCCAGCAACAGAGGGTCGCGATCGCCCGCGCGCTCATTGCCGATCCCACCCTGATCGTCGCCGACGAGCCCACGGGCGACCTCGACCGCGTCACCGCCGAAGAGATCCTCGACCTCCTCGGCGGGCTCAACCGCGAGCTCGGCAAGACCATCGTCATGGTGACGCACGATCCCAAGGCCGCGGGCCGCGCGGCGCGCCTGGTCCACCTCGAGAAGGGCGTGCTGGTCGACTGACCGCGCGCGACCGCGTGTTCGTCCCGCTCCTCATCCTGCGCAACGCGTTCCGGCACCGGCTGCGCACGACGCTCACGATGGTCGGCATCGTGGTGGCCATCGTCGCCTTCGGTCTCCTGCGAACGGTAGTCGACGCCTGGTACGCGGGCGTGGAGGCGGGGTCCTCGGCGCGGCTCATCACGCGCAGCGCGATCTCGCTCGTGTTCTCCCTGCCGCTCAACTACGAGCAGAAACTGCGGCAGGTGCCCGGCGTCACCGCGGTCGCGGGCGCCAACTGGTTCGGCGGCATCTACATCACGGAATCCAATTTCTTTCCGCAGTTCGCGATCCAGGCGGCGCCGTTTCTCGCCATGTATCCCGAATACCGGCTGGCCGACGACGAACTGCGCGCCTTCATGCGCGACCGCCAGGGGGCCGTGGTCGGCCGCAAGCTCGCCAACAAGTTCGGCTGGAAGGTGGGCGACCAGGTGCCCTTGCGCGGCACCATCTTCCCCGGCACCTGGACGTTCAACGTGCGCGCCATCTACGACGGCGCCGACGCCAAGGTCGACGAGACGCAATTCTTCTTCCACTGGGAGTTGCTCAACGAGTCGGTCAAGGCGCGCTTTCCGCGCCGCGGTGACCAGGTCGGCTGGTACGCGGTGCAGATCAAGGACCCGGCTGCCGCCGCCGAGATCTCGCAGCGCATCGACGCCATGTTCAAGAACTCGCTTGCGGAAACGCTGACCGAGACCGAGAAGGCGTTCCAGCTTTCGTTCGTGCAGATGACCGAGGCGATCCTGCTCGCGATCCAGGCGGTGTCCTTCGTCATCATCGTCATCATCATGGCGGTGATGGCCAACACGATGGCGATGACCGCGCGCGAGCGCTACGCGGAGTACGCGACCCTGAAGGCGATCGGGTTCGGCAACGGGTTCGTCGCCTTCCTGATCTTCGCCGAGTCGGTGGGCATCGCGCTTCTCGGCGGGGCGGCCGGCATCGCGCTCACCTTCCCGGTGGCCGCTGCGTTCGGCAAGGCCATGGGTACGTTCTTCCCGGTGTTCCTCGTCT
>JADLEZ010000088.1 GCA_020845855.1 Burkholderiales bacterium | reverse complement strand
GGATACGGTCGCGAAATTCAAAAAGTGCCAGCGGAGAAGTAGGGGTCAGAGTCGACTTTCTGCTACGTCGACGTCGACTGGACCGCCGTGCTGCTCCGCCCGCAAAACGAAAGTCGAATCTGACCCTATGATCCGCGTCGCGCTGTCCCACCGCACCACTTACCGGTTCGACCGGCTGGTCAGCGTCGGCCCGCACGAGATTCGGCTGCGGCCGGCGCCGCATTGCCGCACGCCGGTGCTGGGCTATTCGCTCAACGTCGCGCCCGAGCCGCACTTCCTCAACTGGCAGCAGGACCCGTACGGCAACTGGGTCGCGCGCCTCGTCTTTCCCGAGCCCGCGCGCGAGCTCGAGATCGAGGTCGACCTCGTCGCCGACCTCACGGTCGTCAACCCGTTCGACTTCTTCGTCGAGGAGTACGCGGAGAAGTTTCCCTTCTCCTACGCGCCCGCGCTCGCCAAGGAGCTGATCCCGTTCCTGGAAACGGCACCGATCGGCCCGCTGCTCGCTGCTTGGTTGACGGACTTCCGCAAGACCGTCCAGCCGGGCGAGCACACGGTAATGCTGCTGGTGCGCCTGAACCAGCTCCTCCAGCAGCAAGTGAAGTACCTCGTGCGCATGGAGCCGGGCGTGCAGGCGCCGGAGGAGACGCTGCGCAACGCGAGCGGCTCCTGCCGCGACTCGGGCTGGCTGCTCGTGCAGGTCCTGCGCCATCTGGGCATCGCCGCGCGCTTCGCCTCCGGCTATCTCGTGCAGCTCGTCGCCGACGTGAAGGCGCTCGACGGGCCTTCCGGCACCGATCGTGACTTTACCGACCTCCACGCGTGGGCGGAAGCGTTCGTCCCCGGCGCAGGTTGGATCGGCCTCGACCCGACGTCGGGCCTGCTGGCGGGCGAAGGCCATCTGCCGCTCGCGTGCACCGCCGACCCGGGTAACGCGGCGCCGGTCATCGGCTACACCGACGTGTGCAACGTCGACTTCGGCTTCGCCATGAGCGTCACCCGCGTGCACGAGGACCCGCGCGTGACCCGGCCATTCACCGACGCGCAATGGGCCGCGATCGACGCGCTCGGGCATAAGGTCGACCGCGATCTCGCGGCGCACGACGTGCGCCTCACGCAAGGCGGCGAGCCGACGTTCGTGTCCATCGACGACGTGGACGGTGCCGAGTGGAAATACACGGCGCTGTCGGCAAGGAAGCGCGAGCTCGCCGAAACGCTGCTCGCGCGCCTGCGCGCCCGCTTCGCCCCCAACGGTTTCCTGCACTTCGGCCAGGGCAAGTGGTACCCCGGCGAGCCGCTGCCGCGCTGGGCGCTCGGCCTCGTATGGCGAGCCGACGGGCAGCCGCTGTGGCGCCACGATGACCTGATCGCGGACACGAGACAGCCCGGACGCGCCACCGCCGCCACCGCGCGCGTGTTCGGCGAGCGCCTTGTGCACGCGCTGCGCCTGCCGCCGGCGCTGCTCATCACGGCGTACGAGGACGCACCAGGTCCTCCGCAAACCGAAGCCGCGCTGCCGGCGCCGGCCGGCTTCGTGTTGCCGCTGCGCGCGGCCGAGGAGGCGGACGGCGGCGTGGGCTTCGTGTCGGGCCCGTGGCCGTTGCAGCGCGGCCAGCTCTTCGCGCTGGCAGGCGACTCGCCGCTCGGCCTGCGGCTGCCGCTTTCGTCGCTGCCCGACGTGCTGCCGGAAGCGCTCGGGGACGGATCCGCGGTGGGACCGACGGCGTCGCGCGAGGTGATCAGGACCGCGCTCGCGCTCGAAGTGCGCGACGGCCATCTGTACGTGTTCATGCCGCCGATCGAGCGCCTGGAGGCCTACGTTGCGCTCCTCGCCGCGGTCGAGGATACGGCAGCCGCGCTTTGCGTGCCGGTCGCGATCGAAGGCTACCCGCCGCCGCGCGACCCGCGCATCAAGGTGCTCATGGTCACGCCCGATCCGGGCGTGATCGAGGTCAACGTGCATCCGTCCGCGACGTGGCGCGAATTGATCGACACGACCTCGACCCTGTACGAGGAAGCGCGGCTCGCGCGCCTGACCACCGAGAAGTTCATGCTCGACGGGCGCCACACCGGCACCGGCGGCGGCAATCACGTGACACTCGGCGGCCTCACGCCCGCCGACAGTCCGCTCCTGCGCCGGCCGGATCTCCTGCGCAGCCTCGTCACCTACTGGCAGAACCATCCCTCGCTGTCGTACCTGTTCGCGGGCATGTTCGTGGGCCCCACGAGCCAGGCGCCGCGGGTGGACGAGGCGCGCGACGACCGCCTGTACGAGCTCGCGATCGCGTTCCAGCAGTTGGCACTTCATGGTCAAACGGCACACGAGACCGCGCAGCCGTGGCTCGTCGACCGCCTGCTGCGGCATTTGCTCACCGATTTGACCGGCAACACGCACCGCGCCGAGTTCTCGATCGACAAGCTGTACTCGCCCGACAGCCCGGCCGGGCGCCTGGGCCTGCTCGAACTGCGCGCCTTCGAGATGCCGCCGCACTGGCGGATGAGCGCGCTGCAGATGGTGCTGCTGCGCGCGCTGGTGGCGCGGTTCTGGCGCGATCCTTTCGCGGGCGACCTTGTCCCCTGGGGCACGTCGCTGCACGACCGCTGGCTGCTGCCGCACTACGTGGCTGCCGACATCCGCGACGTGGCACGCGACCTCACGCGCGCAGGCTACCCCTTCGATCCGGCCTGGCTCGAGCCCTTTGTCGAGTTCCGCTTCCCGCGCTACGGCACGGTGACCTGCGACGCGGTCACGCTGGAGCTGCGCCAGGCGATCGAGCCGTGGCACGTGCTGGGCGAAGAGGTGAGCGGCAGCGGCACCGCCCGCTTCGTCGATTCGTCGCTCGAGCGCCTGCAGGTGAAGGTGACGGGCATGACCGCCGGCCGCCACGCCGTGACCTGCAACGGGCGCATGCTGCCGCTCGCGTCGAGCGGGCTGCCGGGAGAGTACGTGGCCGGCGTGCGCTATCGCGCCTGGAATCCGCCGTCCGCACTGCACCCGACTCTCGGCGTGCACGCGCCGCTCACGTTCGACCTGGTCGACACCTGGGCGCAGCGCGCGCTCGGCGGCTGCACCTACCACGTCGCCCACCCCGGCGGGCGCAACTACGACACCTTTCCGGTCAACGCCAACGAGGCCGAAGCCCGGCGCACGGCGCGCTTCTGGGCGCACGGCCACACGCCAGGCCCGATGCAGGTGTATCCCGAGCCGCCGAATCCGGCCACGCCGGCCACGCTCGACCTGCGCTGGCAGCCTCCGCGCGGATGATGAACGCGCGCGCATCCCTCACCCCGGCAATCTCCGCGAGCGAGGCAAACACGCTGCGCGAGCGTATCCAGTTCGTGCGCCGCATGATCCTCTCGAAAGCGCAGGGAATCGCGGCGCCCGGGTAAAATTCGACGGTGACCGTCCGCACCCGCTTCGCTCCCGCACCCACCGGCTTCCTCCACTTAGGCGGCGCCCGCACCGCGCTGTTCGCGTGGGCGTATGCGCGCCACCATGGCGGCCAGTTCATCCTGCGCGTCGAGGACACCGACGTCGAGCGTTCCACGCCGGCGGCGGTGAAGGCGATTCTCGATGCGATGGCCTGGCTCGGGTTGGACTACGACGAGGGGCCGTACTACCAGATGCAGCGCATGGACCGCTATCGCGCGGTACTCGACGACATGCTCGCGCGCGGACTCGCCTACCGCGACTACATGACCGCGGCCGAGCTCGATGCGCTGCGCGCGGAGCAGACGGCGCGCGGCGAGAAGCCACGCTACGACGGCCGCTGGCGGCCGGAGAACGCCGCCGGAAAGACGCCCCCGGAAGGCGTCGCGCCGGCGATCCGCTTTCGCAACCCCGATACCGGCGCCGTCGCATGGCAGGACGGGGTCAAGGGCCGTGTCGAGTTCGCCAACGCCGAGCTCGACGACCTGGTCCTCGCACGCGGCGACGGCACCCCGACCTACAACTTCTGCGTCGTGGTGGACGATTGGGACATGCGCATCACCGACGTGATCCGCGGCGACGATCACGTCAACAACACGCCGCGCCAGATCAACATCTTCCGCGCGCTCGGGGTAGCGCCGCCGAATTTCGCGCACGTGCCTACGGTGCTGGGCGAGGATGGCGCCAAGCTTTCCAAGCGCCACGGCGCGACCGGCGTCATGGAGTACGAAGCGGCGGGCTACCTGCCGGAGGCGATGGTCAATTTCCTCGCGCGCATCGGCTGGGCGCATGGGGACGACGAGATCTTCACCCGCGCGCAACTCGTGGAATGGTTCGATCTGTCAGGCATCAGCCCGGCGCCATCGCGCTTCAACTTAAGCAAGCTCAACTGGGTCAACCAGGAGCACCTGAAGCGGATGCCGGAGCGCGAACTGGGCGAGCGCCTGGTGCCGTACTTGCGGAAGGCGGGCCTCGACCCCGCGGCCGGACCGGACGCGGATGCCGTTGCGATGCTGCTGCGCGACCGTGCCGAGACGCTGGTCGCGATGGCCGACGCGGCGGCGTACTGCTACGCGACACCCGCGGTCGACGGGGCCAAGTTGGCGGAGCAGATGACACCGGCGATCCGCGCGTCGCTCGCCGACCTGCACGCCGAGTTCGCCGCGCTCGAATGGACCCGCGAAGCGCTGGGCTCGGCCATGAAGAGCGCAGCCGCGCGGCACGGACTGAAGCCGCCGCAGGTGATGATGCCGATGCGCCTTGTCGTCTGCGGCACCACGGCGACACCTGCGATCGACGCGGTGCTGGCGCTGCTCGGAAGGGACACGACCAGGGAGCGCATGGCGGCTGCCTTGGGAATCTGACCAACTTCGGATAAAATGACAATTTCCGGGACGAAAAGAATCATGCCCAAGTTCGTCTTCGTGACCGGCGGGGTCGTCTCCTCGCTCGGCAAAGGCATCGCTGCCGCCTCCCTTGCCGCTATCCTCGCTTCCCGCGGCGTCCGCGTCACCAATCTCAAGCTCGACCCGTACATCAACGTCGACCCCGGCACGATGTCGCCGTTCCAGCACGGCGAGGTGTTCGTGACCGACGACGGCGCCGAGACCGACTTGGACCTCGGCCACTACGAGCGCTTCACCGACGTGCGGATGGGCAAGCGCAACAACTTCACCACCGGCCAGATCTACGAGTCGGTGATCCGCAAGGAGCGCCGCGGCGATTATCTCGGCGGCACGGTCCAGGTCATCCCGCACATCACCGACGAGATCAAGAGCTGGATCACCGCTGGAGCGGGCGAGGCGGAGGTCGCGCTGGTCGAGGTCGGCGGCACCGTCGGCGACATCGAGTCGCTGCCGTTCCTGGAAGCGATCCGCCAGATGGGCATCACGCTCGGCCGCGACAACGTGTGTTACGTCCACCTGACGCTGGTGCCGTACATCCCGACCGCCGGCGAGATGAAGACCAAGCCGACGCAGCACTCGGTGAAGGAATTGCGCGAGATCGGCATCCAGCCCGACATCGTGCTGTGCCGCGCCGATCGTCCGGTTCCGGAAGGCGACCGGCGCAAGATCGCGCTGTTCACCAACGTGGCGCCCGAGGCGGTGATTCCCGCGCTCGACACCGACTCGATCTACAAAATTCCCGGCATGCTGCACGCCGAGGGGCTCGACGTCATCGTCTGCCGCAAGCTCATGATCGATCCGCCGCCCGCGGACTTGGGCGTCTGGCATCGCTTGGTCGACGCACTCGAGCACCCGCAACGGGAAGTCGATATCGCGATGGTCGGCAAGTATGTCGACCTGACCGAATCGTACAAGTCGCTGTCGGAGGCGCTGGTGCACGCGGGTATCCACACGCGCTCGAAGGTCAACATCCATTACGTGGACTCGGAGACCATCGAGGCCGAGGGTGTCGATTCGCTGCGCGGCATGGACGCGATCCTCGTACCCGGCGGCTTCGGCAAGCGCGGTGTGGAAGGCAAGATCGAGGCGGTGCGGCTCGCGCGCGAGAGCGGCATCCCGTACTTGGGCATCTGCCTCGGCATGCAGCTCGCGATCATCGAGAGCGCGCGGCACCGTGCGGGGCTCGCCGGCGCCAACAGCACCGAGTTCGACCCGGCCACCCCGCATCCGGTCGTGGCGCTCATCACCGAGTGGCAAAACCGCGACGGCTCGATCGAGAAGCGCAGCGAAGGCTCGGACCTGGGCGGCACCATGCGTCTGGGTGCGCAGCCCTGCGAAGTGGCGCCGGGGTCGCTCGCGCATCGCATCTACGGCGCGACCACCGTCGCCGAGCGCCATCGCCATCGCTACGAGGTCAACAACCATTACCTGCCGCGTATCGAGGCCGCGGGGCTCGCGGTGGGCGCCAAGGCGAAGAGCGCGCTCGCGGGCGACTTGGTCGAGATGATCGAGCTGCCCGGCCATCCGTGGTTCTTCGGCTGCCAATTCCACCCCGAGTTCACCTCGAACCCGCGGCGGGGGCATCCGCTGTTCTTAAGCTTCGTGCAGGCGGCACTCGCGCAGCGCAAGCGGGCCAGCGGGGAGGCCGAGCAGGCGGTGGCCGAGCTCGTCGCGTCGATCTAAGAGTGGCGGCGCCCGCAAATCGCGTATCCGCGGTCGCTTCGCCTCGGCTCCTTGCAACGCCGTGCAAGGCCGAGGCATTACGTGTCGCCTCGCGGCGCCGACTCGCATTTGCTCGCCGCCCGGAGGGGCAAGCTGCTCGCGTCGCCCGGGCTGCGCAAGTTGCGGCCGGTGAGTATTCCGCAGGATATCGCGGCGGACTGAAGCCCACCCATCCTACGGCCCCTCACCCATCCCTCTCCCCGCGAGCGGGGAGAGGGGGAGTAAGCGAGGCGCGCGAGCGTGAGCGAGCAAGGCCCGGAGGGCGCGTCGCCGAGCGACCGAGAGACGACCGACAGGCGCCACCGCTTCATATCGTCCCGCGCGTACCGGAGGGAGTGCCCGACAGGGCGGGTGAGGGGATGTTTCCCGAGTCTCGCGACGGCCATCGGCTGGCCGAAGGACTGACGTGAAGCTCTGCGGCTACGACGTCGGCATCGACCGCCCACTGTTCTTGATCGCCGGTCCGTGCGTAGTCGAGTCGCGCCAGCTGCAAATGGACGTCGCGGGCGAGCTCAAGGCGGTCTGCGCCTCGCTCGCGATTCCGTTCATCTTCAAGTCGTCGTACGACAAGGCCAACCGCAGCTCGCACGCGTCCTTCCGCGGCCCGGGCATGGAGGAGGGGCTGCGCGTGCTGGCCGACGTCCGCAGGCACGTCGAAGTGCCGGTGCTGACCGACGTGCATACCGTCGAGGAGATCCCCGCCGCCGCGCACGTCGTCGACGTGCTGCAGACGCCCGCGTTCCTTTGCCGGCAGACCGACTTCATCCAGGCCGTCGCTGCCTCCGGCAGGCCGGTGAACATCAAGAAGGGGCAGTTCCTCGCGCCCGAGGACATGCTGCAGGTCGTGGCCAAGGCGAAGGCGGCGAGCGGTGCGGACAACATCCTCGTGTGCGAGCGCGGCGCCTCGTTCGGCTACCACAACCTCGTCTCCGACATGCGCTCGCTCGCGATCATGCGCGCCACCGGCTGCCCGGTGGTGTTCGACGCGACGCATTCGGTCCAGTTGCCGGGCGGGCAGGGGACGTCATCCGGCGGCCAGCGCGAGTTCGTGCCGGTGCTCGCGCGCGCCGCCGTCGCGGCGGGTGTCTCGGGGATGTTCATGGAAACGCACCCGAATCCCGAGAAGGCGCTCTCCGACGGTCCCAATGCGTGGCCGCTCGGCAGGATGCGCGAGCTTTTGGAGACGCTGGTCGAGGTCGACGCAGCCGTCAAGCGGCGCGGCTTCGCGGAAGCCGGCTGATGCATTGACGCCGGGCAGGCCTGGATATACACTTTCACCTGTATATCCAAACGCGGAGCAATGGCACATGCAAGTCTCGCGCTGGGGTAACAGCCTCGCCATCCGCCTTCCGGCGGCGGTCGTCGGCTCGCTCAAGCTCAAGGAAGGCGACGACATCGAAGTCGTCGTGGCCGACGAGCGCATGTTCGCGATACGCCGCACGCCCGGCGCCCGCAGCGTCCTCGCACGGCTGCACAAGTATCGGGGAAAGCTGCCGGCCGACTTCAAGTTCGATCGCGGTGAGGCGAATGAGCGAGGCGCGTGAGCGCAGCGAACGCAGGCCCGGAGGGCGCGCCGGCGAGCGATTGAGGCGAGGCGACGCGCGGGCATTTCGGCGGTCACCGCCAACGCAAGGAGCCGAGGAATGAGCGAGGCGCGTGAGCGAGCAATGACCGCCCGAGCTGCCACGGCTGAAACATTCTTCGACACCAACGTCGTGCTGTACCTCCTGTCGGCGGACAAGGCGAAGGCCGATCGCGCCGAAGACCTGCTGGCAAAGGGCGGTACTATCAGCGTGCAGGTGCTGAACGAGCTCGTTGCGGTCGCGCGAGGAAAGCTCCGCATGCCGTGGCATGCAGTGCTCGATGTCACGACGACACTGCGTTCGGTCTGCGCGGTCGTTCCGGTGACCTTGGACACGCACGACCGCGGTCTCGCCATTGCCGAGAACATGGGGCTGTCGGTCTATGACAGCATGATCGTGGCGGCGGCGTTGACCTGCGGGGCATCGGTCCTGTACTCCGAAGACCTGCGGCACGGTCGCGTCGTCGGCGAACGCCTCACGATCCAGAATCCTTTCCGTCAAACCCAGCCACCGACAACATGAGCGCCATCGTCGACGTCATCGCCCGCGAGATCCTCGATTCCCGCGGCAATCCCACCATCGAAGCGGACGTGGTGCTCGAGTCGGGTGTGTCCGGCCGCGCCGCCGTGCCCTCCGGCGCGTCCACCGGCTCGCGGGAGGCGGTCGAGCTGCGCGACGGCGACGCCGCACGCTACCTCGGCAAGGGTGTGACCAAGGCGGTGGAGCACGTCAACACCGAGATCTGCGAGGCGATCCTCGGACTGGATGCCAGCGAACAAGGTTTCATCGACCGTACCCTGATCGAGCTCGACGGCACCGAGAACAAGGGGCGCCTCGGCGCCAACGCCATCCTCGCTGTCTCCTGTGCGGTAGCCAAGGCGGGCGCCGACGAGGCCTCGCTGCCGCTGTACCGGTACTTAGGCGGTGCCGGAGAGATGCAACTCCCGGTGCCGATGATGAACGTGATCAACGGCGGCGCGCACGCCAACAACAAGATCGACTTCCAGGAGTTCATGGTCGTGCCGGTCGGGGCGCCCACCTTCCGCGAAGCGCTGCGCTACGGGGCGGAAGTGTTCCACACGCTGAAGAAGCTGATCGACGCCAAGGGCTGGCCCACGACGGTCGGCGACGAAGGCGGCTTCGCGCCGAACCTGCCGAGCAACGAGGCGGCGCTGCAGCTACTGATGGAGGCGATCGACAAAGCGGGCTACGAGCCGGGCAGCGACATCATGCTCGCCTGCGACTGCGCGGCGAGCGAGTTCTTCAAGGACGGCAAGTACGCGCTCGCGGGCGAAGGCCGCTCGCTCGACTCGCAGGAGCTCGCCGACACGCTCGCCTCCTGGTGCGAGAAGTACCCGATCGTGAGCATCGAGGACGGCATGGCCGAGGACGACTGGGCCGGGTGGAAGTACCTGACCGAGAAGCTGGGGCGGAAGGTGCAGCTCGTGGGCGACGACATCTTCGTCACCAACACCAGGATCCTCAAGCAGGGCATCGCCAAGGGCATCGCCAACTCGATCCTGATCAAGATCAACCAGATCGGCACGCTGAGCGAAACCTTCGCGGCGGTGACCATGGCCACCCGCGCGCGGTACACGTCGGTCATCTCGCACCGCTCGGGCGAGACGGAGGACAGCCTCATCGCCGACATCGCGGTGGCCACCAACGCCGGCCAGATCAAGACCGGCTCGCTGTCGCGGTCCGACCGCGTGGCCAAGTACAACCAGCTCCTGCGCATCGAGGAGGATCTCGGCGAGGCGGCGAGCTATCCCGGTCGCGACGCGTTCTTCAACATCGCCTGAAGGGTATCCCAAGCTGCGCTGGCTCGCGATCGTCTTCGGCGTCCTGATCCTCGCCCTGCAGTACCCGATGTGGCTGGGCAAGGGGGGCTGGCTGCAGGTGCGCGAGACCGAGCGCCAGCTCGACCAGCAGCGCGAGGCGAACGCGAAGCTCAAGGCGCGCAACGCCGCCCTCGACGCCGACGTGCGCGACTTGAAGACCGGCTCGGAGGCGATCGAGGAGCGCGCGCGCTCGGAGCTCGGCATGATCCGCTCCGACGAGGTGTTCTTCCAGCTGCAGCCGGCCGGCACGCCCAAGACTCCGCCGGGCAAGTAGCCGCGCATGCCGCGCGTCACCTCGAAGGACAACCCGCGCCTGACCGAGGCCGCACGCCTCGTCGCCTCCTCGCGCGACCGCCGCAAATCCGGCAAGTGCGTGCTCGAAGGCGATCACCTCATCGGCGTGTACCTCGCGCGCGGCGGCCGTCCGCAAACGCTGGTGGTCGTCGCCGAGCGTGCCGCCGACCCGCGCATCGCCGCGCTGGCCGCGCAGGTGCCGCCGCGCGACGTCCTGTCGGTCAGCGCGGCGCTGTTCGCGGGCGTATCGACGCTGCCGGCCGACGTCGGCGCGCTCGCCATCGTCGCCACCCCTGCGCCGGCGCTCCCGCCACCGGCGCGGCGCCATCTGCTGCTCGACGACGTGCAGGATCCCGGCAATGTCGGCACGCTGCTGCGCACCGCGGCGGCGGCGGGTGTCGAGCAAGTGCTGCTGTCGCCACGCTGCGCCTTCGCATGGTCGCCGAAGGCCCTGCGCGCAGGACAAGGCGCGCACTTCCTGACCACCCTAATCGAGGACGTCGAGCTACCGGGGTGGGCGCGGGCGTTTCGCGGGCAGGTGATCGTGACGGCCGCGGACGCGGCCAACGATCTTTATGCGACCGCGCTGCGCGAGCCGTGGGCGGTGGTCATCGGCAACGAGGGTGCGGGCGTATCCCCGGCGCTCGCCGCCGAGGCCGACGTGCGGGTCGCAGTCCCGATGCCAGGCGGCACGGAATCGCTGAACGCCGCCGCGGCGGCGGCCGTCGTGCTGTTCGAGCTCGTCCGGCGGCGGCGCGCAGGCGCGGCTCAGTAGACGAACAGCGCGGAGAAGTAGGCCTGCTCGGTGCAGCCCGGATACGCGCTGCCCACCGGGCCGCTCCAGGTGCCTTCGATGCCCTGCGCGGTGGACTTGACCTGGGACATCGCCACCGTCGAGGTGGAGTTGTAGCACGCGTACGCCGCGCTCGGAATCCGGTACAGCGACCCGTTCAGGATGTACGTGCCGCCGATGCGGCATAGCGGCAGGTCGCTTTCGATCTCGAAGTCGATCGGCCCGCCGACGGTCTGGCTCACGTTGACGTTCGCGAAGTAGGTGAGCGAGCCGTTCTGCGCCGGATCGTTGCAGTTGCTGAACGTCGACAGCACCGCGCCCGAGTACTTGCCGCCGAGCGGAATCGTGGTCAGGGTCTGGCGCTGGATCTGCTTGGTGACGTTCGTGCCGCCCACGTTGTAGGTCAGCGTGCCCGAGTATGAATTCGTCGGGACGAAGGTTGCGGTGCCGACCTGGCTGGTCGTCTGCTGCGCCGGATTCCAAGGCGAGCCGAAGAACGTGCCCGTCGTCTGGTACAGCGGGCCGGACCATACGCCGTTGGCATCCTGGGTCATGTTCGCCGTGACCCAGAACGGCTGGATGCTCAAGCTGTTCGGGCCGTAGATGAAGAAGGTCGCGAACATGAAGTCGGCGGACTGGACGAAGTTCACACCCCATCCTCCTTCGTCGGGGTTCCAGTAGATGTCCGTGCGGTCGACGGCCACGGCCGGACGAACCAGGGCGAGTGAGGCGAGGAGGGCGATGGCGATTGCGCGCAAGCGAGGAAGTTTGGACATGGTCTCGAGATGGCGGGATGAGTGGAAACGGTGCGGCTCATTCTAACCGCTGGGCGGATCGCCCTTGCCTGGGCGTGCAACGCGCTGCGCTCCGGGGTAGGTGCACGCGAGCGCGCCAGCGTGCACGGCGGCCGGCAATGCCGCGCGCGGCGGCTCACCGCGATCGAGTGCCGCCGCGAGGCTGCCGCAAAAGGCGTCGCCGGCCCCGGTGGTGTCGACGACGTCGATGTCGGGTGGCGTGGCCCGCACGGTGTCGCCGCCGATGCACGCCAGCGCACCGCGGGCTCCGAGCGTCACGACGGCGACGGCGCCGAAGCGCGCGTGGATCTGGAGGGCGAAATCCTCCGGTGTGTAAGCCAGCCCCAGGGGTGCCGCGCACGCCGCAGCCTCGCTTTCGTTGACCACCAGCACGTCGACGTTGCGCAGCAGCGCTTCCGGCAGCGCAGCCGCCGGCGCGGCATTGAGCACGACGCGCGCGCGGCGCGCACGCGCGCGTTGCGCGAGAGCGACGACTTCCTCCATGCGCGTCTCGAGCTGCATCAGCAACGTGGTGCCCTCCCGTAACGCTTCTGCGGGGACCTGTTCCGCGCGCGCGACAACGTTAGCGCCAGGGACGACCGCGATCGCGTTCTCGCCGTGCGCGTCCACGCTGATGAGCGCGATACCGGTGGCATCGCTAACGCGCACGACGCCGCCGAGGTTGACTCCCTCGGCGGCCAGGTTGGCGAGCGCCGCATCGGCGAAAGCGTCGCTGCCGACCGCGCCATACAGGGCGACGTCTGCGCCCGTCTGGCGCGCGGCAAGCGCCTGGTTGGCGCCTTTGCCGCCGGGGGCCGTCGCGAATGAAAGCCCGGCCACGGTCTCGCCGGGTGCCGGGATTCGCGGCACGCGCGCGACGAGATCCAGATTGATCGAGCCGAAGACGACGATCATTGTCCTACCGCTTCAGCACGGTGTGACGACGCGCACGACGGTCTCGCGGTACACGCGAAAGCCCATCGCCGCGTATAGACGGAACGCACCCGCATTGTCCCGCATCACGTGCAGGAACGCCGTTTCCCCGCGCCCCATCTGACGAGCGATGAGCTTGCTCATCAGGCGGCGCGCGAGGCCGCGGCCCTGGTGATCGGGATGCGTACAGACGCCGCTTACCTCCCGCAGCGTACCGGCGTGCATGCGCTCGCCGGCCATCGCGACCAGCCGGCCGTCCTCGAAGCAGCCGAAGTAGTC
Source organism: Burkholderiales bacterium (assembly GCA_020845855.1). Classification (GTDB taxonomy): domain Bacteria; phylum Pseudomonadota; class Gammaproteobacteria; order Burkholderiales; family Casimicrobiaceae; genus VBCG01. The sequence goes on along the minus strand of JADLEZ010000088.1, from coordinate 548 downwards.
GCCGAGCTCGATCGTGCGCGGCCCGAACGGCCCCGGGCGGGTGAGCGCGGCCAGCGCCAACGCCTGCTCCGCGTGTTCCGCAGTCAGCGGCAGTGCGTCCGGTGCTTGGTCGTCCGGCACCGGGCGATCCCATACCATCTTGAACATGGTCGTCTCGGCGTCCACGCGCCAGCCCGTCGGCGCGGCACCGCTCCAGCCGTCGCAATAGAAGTGCTCCGCATCCGAGCAGTGCCCGGCCAGCGCAGCGAAGTCAGGCTGCTCGGGATCGGCGAAGCCGACGATGGGCGAGAATCCTCGCGCATACCGGCGTGCGCCGCCGGCGCCGGCCGCGAAGCGCGCATGCGGGCCGGACAGCGTGTGCCAGGTGATGTTGTCGAGAAGATGCGTCATGGGGGGCCTACAGATCGAGGCGGGTGAACACCCGATCGGGCAGGATCTTCAGCGCCGCCATGATCCAGCGCCAGAACCAGGGGACGTAGACCGTCGACCGTCGTCTTCGGATCGCGCGCACGATCGCCGCCGCTGCCTGATCCGGGCGGATCCAGAGC
>JADLEZ010000087.1 GCA_020845855.1 Burkholderiales bacterium | reverse complement strand
TACGACAGAAGCTGCGCGGCGATCAAGCCCCGCCATCCGTACAGCGCCGTCGTGTCGAGGCCTGCGAGCTCGTGGGTGACGATGCCGCGGCGGCCGTACAGCAGGATGAGCGAGAGCGCCATCACCACCGGCGGCGAGATGGTGGGCAGGAGTGCGATGAAGTGCCACAGCGGCTTCCACGGCACGGCGATGCGGGTCATCGCGTAGGCGTAAAGTGTAGCGAGCAGCGTGCCCAGCACGGCCACGGCGCCGCCGAGGGCGAGCGTGTTCCAGACGACCTGCCGCGTATTGGGGTTGGCGAGCAGCGCGCCGATCGGCCGCAGCGTGACCGCGCCGTCGACGTACACCGCGCGGACCAGGAGCTCGACCAGCGGGTACGCGATGAACAGCGCGACCAGCGCCGCCACCAGCGGGTATAGCGCCGCCAGCAGCCAGCCGCGCGCGGCATCGCCGAACGCGGGTCGCGCGAGCGCCGTCACGAAACCTTGCGGCCGGCCAGGATGTCGCTGGTGAACTTCTCGACGAGCTGCTTGCGCACGTCGGTGTTGCCGGCCCAGGCGAAGTCGAACTTGATGAGCTTCGCGTGCTGGAACGGCTTGACCACGTCGTGCACCTTGGCCTTGGGGTTGGTCGGCAGGTCGAAGAAGTCGGACGCGGCGAGAAGCTCGACCGATTCCGGCGTGCAGCACCAGTCGATGAACTTCTTCGCCGCATCCGGCTCCGGCGCGCCCTTGAGCATCACCACGCAGAAGAGGTCGTAACCGGTGCCTTCGCGCGGCAGTGACATCTCGATCGGGAAGCCTTTTTCGATGCTGCCCAGGATGTCGTGCGCGAACAGGATGCCGACGCCCACTTCACCGCGGCCCACGAGTTGCGTGGGACCGATTCCCGAGCGCGTGTACTGGGCGACGTTGGTGTTGAACTTCTTCATGTACTCCCAGCCCTTCTGCTCGCCCATGAGCTGGAGGACGGTGGTGAGGAACGTGTACCCGGTGCCCGACGTGGACGGACTGCCGAGGCATATCTGGCCGGCGAACTCGGGCCGCAGGAGGTCGTCGAAGCTCTGGGGCGCTTTGAGCCCCTTGTCCTGCAGGAACTTCTTGTTCGACGCGAAGCCGATGAAGTCGGTGTCGGTGCCGGTCCAGTAGCCTTCCGGATCCCGGTATTGCGCCGGAATGGCCGCGGCCTCGGGCGAGGCGTACGGCTGCAGCAGGCCGTCCGCCTTCAGCGTCAGCATCGACGGCAGGCCGATGCTGTACAGGACGCTCGCCTGCGGCGCGTTGCGCTCGGCGCGGATGCGGTTGATCGCCTCGCCGGCGGACAGCCGCAGGAACGTGGTCTTGATCCCACTTTTCTTCTCGAAGCCCTGCGCGATGGCCTGGCAGGTCTTCTCGGGCGGGCCCATGTACAGCGTGAGCTTGGCGCCTTGCGCGCGGGCTGGCAGCGGCAGCGCGAGCGCGGCAGTGCCGGCGAGCAGGGCGTTGAACCGGCGGCGGTCGAGCGTTCTCATGGTGCGTCTCCTCCGTTGAACTTTTGTAACCGAAACGGCAATGATGTCCGCATGCGCCCGCCGCGGTCAAGCCTGCGCCGCGAGCAACGCGGTGGCCGCCCCTTCCTCCGTGATTAGCACGCGCGCCCTGGTGGCCTTGAGGGCCGCGCGGATTGCCGGCGCCTTGCGCCGGCCGCCGGCGGCCACCACGACTTTCGGGACCCGGCGCAGGTCGGCGGGCGCGACCGCGACCACGCGCGCGTTGACCGGATGCTCGACCACGCGCCCGTCGGCGTCGATGAAGTGGCACAGCACGTCGCCCACCGCACCGGCGGCGGCTAAGCCCCGCACCGCCGAGCGCGGCAGCAGTCCCTCGCGGAACAGGGTCGCGTCCTCGCGCACGTCGCCCACGCTCACCATCGCGAGGTCGACCGTACGGGCGCGTCCCAGGAGCTCGGACAACCCGGGTTCCTTCCACAGCGCGGCGCGGGTGGTGGGGCCGGAAACGAACAAGGGTGCGGTGAGCTGGTAGCACTCGGCGCCGAACGCGTCGGCGACCCGGCGCGCCACCGCGGAAGGGTTGATCGCGCGCGAATGGGTCATGCCGCCGAGGAGCGACACCACCGCAAGGCTCGCGAGCGGCCGGTCGCGGATGGCTTTCAGGCTCGCGTGCAGCGTCGAGCCCCACCCGATGCCGATCGCCATGCCGTCGCGGACCTGGGCCGAGAGGTACGTGCCCGCGGCGTGGCCGACCACAGCGGCCACCGCCGCCTCGCTTGTAGCGACGGGCGTGACGATCGCCTCGGCCAGGCCCAGCTCGCGCACCAGGCGCTGCTCGAGCGCCATCTGCGCGGTGCCGCGGGCATCGAGCTGGATGCGCACCACGCCGGTCTCGCGCGCGGCGGCGAGAAGCCGGATCACCTTGGCGCGCGACAACCGCAGCGCGCGCGCGATCTCGGCCTGGGTGAGCTCCTCGACGTAGTACAGCCACGCGGCGCGCACGCCCAAGTCGGAACCGGCGTCGGGGTAGGTTCGGTGATTCACGTCCGCAAGAGTATCGCTTACCCGGCTCGACCGTTTGCGCTCCGATGGTTTCCTTACTATACTCCGCAAAGTAAGGATGAAGAATGAAACCATGTCGACCACCGCAACACTGACCAGCAAGGGTCAGACCACCATCCCCAAGGAAATCCGCGACAGCCTGGGCCTGCGGACGGGCGATCGGATGACCTTCACGCTGGTGGCCGACGGAACGGTGGTCATGCGGGTGAAGAGCAAGAGTGTCATGGATCTCGCGGGCCTGCTGCGCAGGAAGGGCCGCAAGCCGGTCGCGATCGAGAGCCTCTCCCGCTGATGCTGGGGCTCGACACCAACGTGCTGGTGCGCTTTCTGGTGCGCGATCACGAGGCCCAGTTCGAGCGCGCCCGCCGCTTGATCAAGCGGGAAGTCGGTGCCCGGGAGAAAGTGCTGGTCAGCCTGCCGGTCCTGCTGGAGACCGAGTGGGTGCTGCGCAGCCGTTATGGCCTGCACAAGCAACAGATCGTGAATGCCGTTTCCGGGCTCCTCGACGCCGCGGAAATCGAGCTCGAAGACGAGCCCGCGATCGAGGAAGCGCTCTACCACTGGAAGGACAGCGCGGCCGACTTCGCGGACTGCCTGATCGGAGCCCGCCACCGCAGGCTGGGCTGCCGGGCCACGGCGACCTTCGATGCGACGGCGGTGAAGGTGCCTGGTTTGGTCGCCGGATGATTCGCCGTGGCGTGTCGCAGGGCGCTTGTCGGATCCGTGCGCCAGCTTGGCTCACCGCTTTCGATGGAGGCTTTCGAGCAGCCCGCCTACCGCCATCGCGCGCGCGCCGTCGGCGAGCGCGGTACTCGCCCGCGAATGATTCGCCGCCGCATGCACCACCACGCATTCCACGGGTTGCCGCCGGATGCCGCGCGCCAGCGCGAGCATGCTGCGTGCGGCCTCGGGATAGACCGTGCGGGAAGCCTTCGCTTCGACCAGAACGAGGCGCCGCTCGCCCGCCGGCACGACGAAGTCGACCTCGAGTCCACGTTCGTCGCGGAAGAAGTACAGCTCGCGGCGGCGTCCGGAGTTGATCTGGTGCTTGACGATTTCGGCTGCGACGAAACCCTCGAAGACCGGACCGGCGAAGGGCGATTGCGCGAGCGCGCGCGGGGTTTCGAGGCCGAGCAGGTGACACGCGAGGCCCGAGTCCGTGAAGTACAGCTTAGGTGACTTGACCAGCCGCTTGCCGAAGTTCTCGAAGTACGGGGGAACCGCGATAACCTGACCGGTCGTCTCGAGGATGCCGAGCCACTCGCCGACCGTCGGCACCGAGATGCCGAGCGGTGCGGCGAGGTCCGTCTTGTTGAGGAGCTGCCCCGTCCGGCTCGCCAGCAACGCGAGGAAGCGCCGGAACGTCGCCAGGTCGCGGACCTGGCTCACCTGGCGCACGTCGCGCTCGAGATAGGTCTGGACGTAGGACGGGAACCAGAGGTCGGCGTCCCGCGGGCGCGCCAGGACCTCCGGGTAGCCGCCCCGGAACGGCGTCACCTTCGCCGATTCAGCGATAGAAAGCGGCAGCAACTGCAGCACGGCCGCGCGTCCGGCCATCGATTCGGTTACGCCACGCATCAGGGCGAAGTCCTGCGAGCCGGTGAGCAGCCACTGACCGGAGCGGCGTGCCGCCATGTCGATGCGGGCACGGATGAAGTTCATGAGCTCGGGGACGTGCTGGATCTCGTCGAGGATTACCGGCAGCGTCAGGGTGTCGAGGAAGCCGCGCGGATCGGCCCGCGCCGCCGCGACGAGCGCGGGATCCTCGAGCAGACGGTAGCTCGCTGCCGGAAAGAGGCGGCGCAGCAGCGTCGTCTTGCCGGCGCGCCGTGGCCCGGTCAGCACGACCGCGGGAAAGGCGCGCGCCGCCCGGAGGAGGGTCCTCGCAAGCTCCCGGTCGATGTACCGCATTGGTGGATTTTAAGGTTGAATCTCAGGAAACACCAAGAGTTGGTCAAGCACCCCGGGGCACGCCCGGAGATCGGCTCCCGCCGAGAGCCGCGGTCGATCCGACAAGGACTCGCGTGCGTTGCCATCCGTTCGTGCATCGGTCGCGGTCGCCGGCGCCGCGGTGGCCGCCTCCCCGTTTTGCCCTCGGCGCGTCGAGGCCACGCATCGCGCCGGCGGAACCGGAGGCCACGCGCGTCCCCAGTCCAGTAGCTGCATTTCCCACGGCTGCGCTTTCTGGCCGACCGGCGTCGGCGCGATCGAGTATAGAGCGCGCGCTCACGCGCAGGCCGCCTTCGGAATGCTCGCGGGAGCGTAAGAAGGGCCAACCCTTCCCCGGGGTTAGAATCTCCGCAGGGGACGAGCGGTGGCCATCTCGGCGCACCACCGGTCGCAGGAGGCGTGCATGAGCGATACGACCGCGCGAACCCCGGGGCTTGCGGATCTGCGCAGCCCGGCAGTCCTGCAGGAACTGACACGACGCTTTCCCGACATCGAGCGCAACGAGCCTGCGTCTCCTTACTGCCGCAGCGATGCGCCGCGTTCCGCGGGCGGCATTCATCACGGCGGGATCGCCACGATCGATCCGGCCAGGCACCGTCCCCTTATGAAATGTCCGGGCTAGGCCGTCGAAGGCGGACATGATCTCGCACGGGCACGGGCGCGGTCGCCAGTTGCGGGTGCTGACCTGGCTTGCACTGTTGGTCGTGGGGTTGGCGATCGCCGCCGCCGGAAGCGGCGCGGATTCGCCGTCGCGTACCGCGGTCGTACTGAGCCTGGAGGGCGCCATCGGCCCGGCCAGCGCCGACTACGTGGTGCGCGCAATCGCGCGCGCGGGCCAGCGCGGCGATGCGGCGGTGGTGCTGCGCATCGATACCCCCGGCGGGCTCGACACGTCGATGCGCGAGATCATCCGCGCCATCCTTGCCTCGCCGGTTCCCGTGCTGGGTTTCGTCGCGCCCAGCGGTGCGCGCGCTGCCAGCGCCGGTACCTACATCCTTTATGCCTGTCACGTCGCGGCGATGGCGCCCGGCACCAATCTGGGTGCGGCAACGCCGATCTCGATCGGGGGCGGAGGGCTGCCGTTGCCGGGTGGCGGTGGCCGCGACGGCGCCGACAAGGGAACCGCGGACAAGGATGGCGCGAAGTCCGAGGCGTCGAAAGGTGCGGCGGCAAAGACCGCGCCCGCCCACTCGACCGAGGAGAACAAGGCGATCAACGATGCGGTCGCCTATATCCGTTCGCTTGCGCAGTTGCGCGGGCGCAACGTGGACTGGGCCGAGCGGGCGGTGCGCGAGGCGGCCAGCCTGTCGGCAAACGAAGCCCTGGCGAGCAAGGTGATCGACCTCATCGCACGCGACATTCCGGATCTGCTCGAACAGGCGCAAGGCCGCACGGTCGAGGTCGACGGACGAGGGGTCGTGCTGGAGACGCGCGGTCTCGTGCAACAGGTGGTGGAACCCGACTGGCGCACGCGCTTGCTGGCGACGATCGCCAACCCGAGCCTCGCGCTGATCCTGATGGCGATCGGCTTCTACGGGCTGATCTTCGAGTTCATCCATCCCGGCTCGTTCTACCCGGGCACCATCGGCGCCATCTGCCTGCTGCTCGGGCTGTACGCCCTGTCGGTGCTGCCGGTCAACTACGCCGGGCTCGCGCTCGTCGTGCTCGGCCTCGCTCTGATGGTGGGCGAGGCGTTCACGCCGTCGGCGGGGGTGCTTGGCATCGGCGGGGCGATCGCGTTCATACTCGGCGCGACCATTCTGATCGACACCGACGCGCCGGGATTCGCCGTGTCGTGGTCGGTGATCGCGGGCGTGATCGCCGTGTCGCTCGGATTCTCGCTGCTGGTGCTTCGCCTCGCCTGGCGGTCGCGGAGGCGGCCGGTGGTCAGCGGCGCCGAGGCGATGCTCGAGGAGCGCGCCACGGTGCTCGATTGGAGCGGCGGCAGCGGGCGCGTGCGCATGGCCGGCGAGCGCTGGCAGGCGCGGTCCGACACGCCGCTTGCACCCGGGCAAGCGGTGCGCGTCACCGGCCGCGACGGGCTGGTGCTGACGGTGGAAGCGCAACGAACGGGTGGCACGGTGAGGGAGCAACGGCGATGAGTTTCGATCTCGTGTTCTATGTGGTGATCGTGGTGGCCGTGGTCGCGCTGTTCGCGAGCTCGGTGCGCATCCTGCGCGAGTACGAGCGCGGCGTGGTGTTCACGCTCGGACGATTCACCGGCGTGAAGGGACCCGGCCTGATCCTGCTGATTCCCTATGTGCAGCAGATGGTGCGCGTCGACCTGCGCACGCTGGTGCTCGACGTGCCCACGCAGGACGTGATCTCGCGCGACAACGTCTCGGTGAAGGTGAACGCGGTCATCTACTTTCGCGTGGTGGACGCGGAGAAGTCGGTGATCCAGGTCGAGAACTTTCAGCAGGCCACGAGCGAGCTCGCGCAGACGACGCTGCGCTCGGTGCTGGGCAAGCACGAGCTCGACGAGATGCTTTCGGAGCGCGACCGGCTCAACAACGCCATCCAGGAGATCCTCGATACGCAGACCGATGCCTGGGGCATCAAGGTGTCGATCGTCGAAATCAAGCGGGTCGACCTCGACGAGAGCATGATCCGCGTGATCGCGCGCCAGGCCGAGGCCGAGCGCGAGCGCCGCGCCAAGATCATCAGCGCGGAAGGCGAGGAGCAGGCCGCGCGCAAGCTGCGCGACGCCGCCGACATTCTTTCCAAGCGTCCGGAAGCCATGCAGTTGCGCTACCTGCACACGCTCACCACGATCAGCGCGACCAACGCCTCGACGATCCTGTTTCCATTTCCGATCGAGTTTGGACGATTGCTCGCGGGGATGGAGGGGGCGCGGGGTGGCATGGCCTCGATGCCGGGACCGATCGCGGGAGAAAGCGGCGGTTAGCCGTTGGTCGAACACGCTACCGTGTCATTGACAGAATCATTCTATGGAGATATGTTTAGAGTCTGATACAAATGTCCAGATGACCACCCAGGCCGCCCCCGCCAACGCCTCCCTCGCCGAGGCCCTCGACGCCCGTGAGCGCGCCGGGCGGCCGGTGCGCGTGGGCTTGATCGGCGCCGGACAGATGGGCACCGACATCCTGGTGCAGACCGCGCTGATGCGCGGCATCGAGGTGGTGGCGGCCGCCGACGCGATCCCCGAGAACGTATTCACCGCCTGCGCCACCGCCGGGGCCGGCAAGCGGGCGCCGGAGCTCGCTGACGACGTCGCCGCCAGCATCGCGCGCGGGCGGCTTGCCGTGTGCCGCGGCCATCGCGACGTGTGCACGGCGCCCGGCGTCGACGTGGTCATCGACGCCACCGGCAACCCCAACGTCGGCGCGGAAGTTGCGCTGGCGACCATCGCCGCGCGCAAGCACATGGTGATGATGAACGTCGAGGCCGACGTGACCATCGGCGCCTACCTGTCGGCGAAGGCGCGCGAGGCGGGGGTGGTGTACACGCTCGGCGCAGGCGACGAGCCCAGCTCGACCATGGAGATCGTCAACTTCCTGCGCGCGCTGGGCTATCCCATCGTCGCCGCCGGCAAGGGCAAGAACAACAAGTTCAAGGTCGACGCGACGCCGGACGCGTACCGCGAGGAGGCCACCCGCCGCAACATGAACCCGCGCATGCTGGTCGAGTTCGTCGACGGCAGCAAGACGATGGTGGAGATGGTGGCGCTCGCCAACGCGACCGGCCTCGTGCCCGACATCCCCGGCATGCACGGCCCTGACGCGCCGCTCGCCACGCTGCACAAGGTGCTGTGCCCGAAGGAGGAGGGCGGTCTGCTTGCGCGCAAGGGGGTGGTCGACTTCACGGTGGCCAACGGCGTGGCGCCCGGCGTGTTCGCGATCGCCGAGATCCGCCATCCGCGCCTCATGGAGCGCATGAGCGATCTACGCATCGGCGAGCCGCCGTACATCACGTTCTTCCGTCCGTATCACCTGACGAGCCTCGAGGTGCCGCTGTCGGCGGCCGCCGCGGTGCTGTCCGGGCAGAGCCACATGCGCCCGCTGCCGGTGCCGAGTGCCGAGGTCGGCGCGCGCGCCAAGCGCGAACTGAGTCCGGGCGAGACCCTCGATGCGATCGGCGAGTACAGCTATCGCGGCTTCGCGCTGTCCCGCGCGGACGCGCTGCGCCTGCACGCGCTGCCGCTGGGGTTGGCGCAAGGGGCGAAGGTCACCGCGCGCATCGCCAAGGGCGATTACCTGACCTATGCCAACTGCGCGCCCGACGACAAGCTGCGCATCGTGCAACTGCGGCGCGAGCAGGACGAGCACGTGCGCGCGGCGGAGGCGGCGTGACTGGCGACACCCCCCTCACCCGCCCTGTCGGGCACCCTCTCCCCGCAGGCGGGGAGAGGGATGGGGTGGAGGCGATCGGGCACCCTCTCCCCGCAAGCGGGCAGAGGGATGGGGTGGAGGCGATCGGGCACCCTCTCCCCGCAAGCGGGCAGAGGGATGGGGTGGAGGCGATCGGGCACCCTCTCCCCGCAGGCGGGGAGAGCGATGGGGTGGAGGCGATCGGGCACCCTCTCCCCGCAGGCGGGGAGAGGGATGGGGTGAGGGGACGCCCCGAGCTTGCCGCGCTCGACGACGCCACACTCGCGCTCGCGCTGCGCCGCATGCACCTCATCCGCCTGTTCGAGGAGACGGCCGAGCAGAGCTACATGCGCGGCCTCGTGCACGGCACGATGCACCTGTCGATCGGGCAGGAGGCGAGCGCGGTCGGCGCGACGCTGCACCTGCGCGCCGACGACTACATCCTGTCGACCCACCGCGGCCACGGCCACTGCATCGGCAAGGGCGCCGACGTCGCGCGCATGCTCGCCGAGTTCTTTGGCAAGGAGACGGGCTACTGCCGCGGGCGCGGCGGCTCGATGCACATCGCCGACGTCGATACCGGCAACCTGGGCGCCAACGGCATCGTGGCCGGCGGCCTGCCGATCGCGGTCGGTGTCGGCATGAGCATCAAGGCGCAGCGGCAAGCGCGCGTGTGCATGGTCTTCTTCGGTGACGGCGCCACCAACGAGGGGGCGTTCCACGAGTCGCTCAATCTCGCGTCGATCTGGGCGCTGCCGATCGTGTTCGTGTGCGAGAACAACCAATACGGCATGTCGATGGACATCGCCAACGCGATGGCGGTGCCGCACGTCGCGGACCGCGCGGCGGCGTACGCGATGCCCGGCATCACGGTCGACGGCAATGATCTGCCGGCGGTCGCCGCCACCGCGCGAGAGGCAATCGAACGCGCGCGCGAGGGCCGCGGGCCGTCGCTTCTCGAATGCAAGACGTACCGCTGGCGCGGTCATTCCAAGAGCGACCGCAACCTCTACCGGACAAAGGAAGAGATCGAGGCATGGAAAGGCCGCGATCCCATTACCCGCCTCGAAGCGGAAGTGGCGGCGCAGGGCAGGCTCGCGCCGGAGGCCCTCACCCAGATCCGCGCCGTGACCCAGAAGGAGATCGAGGACGCGCTCGCGTTCGCGAAAGCGAGTCCGGCGCCCGACGTCGCCGACCTCACCCGGGACGTGTATGCCCCTTGACGATGCCAGCGCGCCGGCGGACGTTCGCACGCTGAGTTACTCGGAGGCGATTCGCGAAGCGCTCGCGCAGGCGATGGCGGCCGACCCGCGGGTGTTCCTGTTCGGCGAGGACGTCGGGGTGTACGGCGGCGCGTTCGGCGTGTCCGGCGACCTCGTGCACCGCTTCGGCGCCGAGCGGGTAATCGACACGCCGATCAGCGAACTGGGTCTCGCGGGCGCCGCGGTCGGCGCGGCACTCACCGGCATGCGGCCGGTGCTCGAGATCCAGTTCTCGGATTTCGTGACGCTCGCGATGGAGCAGATCGTCAACCAGGCGGCGAAGATCCGCTTCATGTTCGGCGGCCGCGCCACGGTGCCGCTGGTGATCCGGCTGCCGGGCGGCTCGGGCACGGGTGCCGCGGCCCAGCACAGCCAGAGCCTCGAGGCGTGGTTCGCGCACGTGCCGGGACTCAAGGTCGTGCAGCCGGCCACACCGCACGATGCCAAGGGCCTGCTGCTCGCCGCCATCGACGACCCCAACCCCGTGCTCGTGTTCGAGCACAAGCTGCTGTACAAGTCCAAGGGGCAGGTGCCGGCGGCGATGTATCGCGAGCCGATCGGCAAGGCGGCGGTCCGCCGCGAAGGACGCGACGTCACCATCGTCGGAACCTCGATCATGGCGCTGCGCGCGGCGGCGGCCGCCGAGAAGCTCGCGCAGGAGAACATCGACGCCGAGGTGATCGACCTGCGGAGCCTGCGCCCGCTCGACTTCGAGACGATTGCGCAGAGCGTGCGCAAGACGCGCCGGCTCGTCGTCGTCTACGAGGGTGTGAAGACGATGGGCATCGGCGCCGAGATCGCGGCGCAGGTCGCCGAAAGCGACGTGTTCCACGCTCTGGCGGCGCCGATTGCGCGCTTGGGCGGGGCCGACTCGCCCATTCCGTACAATCCCGTACTGGAGAAGGCCGCGGTGCCGCAGGAAGGCGACATCGTCGCGGCGGCGAGGAAGCTGGTCCGATAATGCCTGCGATCGAAGTCATACTGCCGAAGGTCGACATGGACATGGAGACCGGCGTCATCACCGCGTGGCGGGTGGCGGCCGGCGACCGGGTCGAGCAGGGCGACATCCTGTTCGACATGGAGACCGGCAAGG
>JADLEZ010000086.1 GCA_020845855.1 Burkholderiales bacterium | reverse complement strand
GCGCGGGCGTCGGCATTCGCCATATCCAGCACCTGTTGGGCCACAGGAGCGTACGGACGACCGAGATCTACATCAAGGGCCTAATGCCCGAAATAGTGAGGCCAAACGAGTTGCCCGTCATCGCGGCGGCGGGATAATAGACCGAGATCTCGGTCTATTGGTAGACCGTGCGGAGTAACCACTATCGCGCACAGCCTTGTTCAATTGGCTCCCCGACCTGGGCTCGAACCAGGGACCTGCGGATTAACAGTCCGTCGCTCTACCGACTGAGCTATCGGGGAATCGAAGGGGAAGGCCTGGTGCCGCAACGACACGATGAGCACCGGAAGGACAACCGCAATCAGCCCGTAAGTATAGCGTGCGCGACGCTAGCGGGTCAAAGGACCGCTAAATCAAGAGCCGCTGGCGCCGCCCCGGTGGGAGCCGCGCGCGCCCCCGCCCCGACGCGCTAACGGCTCCAGTGCCAATGCGCAGGCCGGTGCCGGAAAACTCGCCAGCGATGAAGCACGTCCCGATGAAGCACGTCCAAGCGACGATCGAGCCGGAACGCGACGGGAGCGATTGGCGCAATCGATGTTGTTATATATTCCGCGACGTGCGACGCGCGGAAGCGCACCCTCACCTCCACCGTGAGGCGCCGCGAAACCGCACCAGGTCGCAGCGATCACTCTGCACGCGACGACCCCGACGCGCGATGTCGACCCCACCACCGTCCGATTCGCCTGAGCACGCCGGCTCGCCTGGCGAGACGTTCCTCGTCTTCCTCCGCCTTGGGCTCACGTCGTTCGGCGGTCCGATTGCGCACCTCGCGTACTTCCGGACCGAGTTCGTCACGCGGCGACGATGGCTCGACGACAGGGGCTTCGCGGATCTGGTCGCCCTTTGTCAGTTCCTCCCGGGGCCGGCGAGCAGCCAGGTGGGGATGGCGCTGGGCTTCGGACGCTGCGGATGGCGCGGCGCATTGGCCGCGTGGCTGGGTTTCACACTGCCGTCGGCGCTGATCCTCGTTGCGGCAGCCTCCGCGATGGCGCATTGGACGGAGCTGGCCGCATCCGGTGCGGTCCGCGGACTGCGCATCGCGGCGGTGGCGGTCGTCGCCCAGGCGGTCCTCGGCATGAGCAAGGCATTGTGTCCGGATCGGCCGCGCGGTGCGGTCGCCATCGCGGCCGCCGTGATCGCACTCGCATGGCCCGGTGCGCTGGGACAGATCGCGGCGATTGCGATCGGTGCGCTCGTCGGCCTGCTGGCGGTGGAAGCGCCGCGGCTGGAACTCCATGAGCGACGCGATTTCCACGTCACGCGTGGCGCCGGCATCGTGATGCTCGCGATCTTCGCGTCGCTGCTGCTCGTGCTGCCGCTCGTCGCGGTGGCCACCGGCTCGCCGATGTGGACTGCGGTGTCGTCGTTCTATCGCGCCGGGGCGCTGGTATTCGGCGGCGGGCACGTGGTCCTGCCGCTGTTGCAGGCGGCGGTGGTCCCGCCGGGATGGATCTCCGACGAGTCGTTTCTCGCGGGATACGGGGTGGCGCAGGCGATCCCGGGACCGCTCTTCGCGTTCGCGGCGTACCTCGGTGCCCTGTTGCCGATGTTCCCGCACGCACTCGTCGGCGCAGCGGCGCTGTTGGTCGCGGTGTTCCTGCCGGGATTCCTCGTCGTCGCCGGCACGCTGCCGTTCTGGGAGGCGATGCGCGCGCGCGGGGCGGCGCAGCGCGCGATGGCCGGCATCAATGCCGCGGTCGTCGGCGTGCTGGCGGCCGCGCTCTACGATCCGGTGTGGACGGGGACCATCATCTCCAAGGCCGACTTCGGCCTGGCGCTGGCGGCGTTCGGTCTGCTCGTCCTCGGACGGACGTCGCCGGCGCTGGTGGTGATCGGTGCCGGCGCCGCGGGATGGGCATTGGCGCGTGTGGCGTAAGTGTCGCGGTCGGTCCCGCCCGGCACCGAAATCCAGCGCGGGCCCACGCCGAATCGCGTAACATCGCACCGCATTATGGAATCGCTACAGCGCGAACCGACGATCGTCGAGCAGGCGTACCGCGCCATCCTCGACGCGATCTGCGACGGCCAACTCGAACCGGGGGAGCGCGTCACCCAAGAGGATCTCGCCGCGAAGCTCGCCGTGTCGCGCCAGCCCATCGGCCAGGCGATGCTGCTCTTGAAGCAGCAGAAGTTCCTGATCGACGCCGGCCGCCGCGGCCTCATGGTCGCCCCGCTCGACCACGAATTCATGCGCTGGATCTACGAGTTGCGTCTCGGCATCGAGCCCTTGGCGGCGTCGCTCGCCGCCCAGCATGCCACGCCGGAGGCGGTGCGCGGGTTCGAGGACATCGTGTTGGAGGGGCGCGACGCCGCGCAGCGCAACGCGATTCCCGATCTCATCCGCGCCGACATGCGCTTCCATACGTATCTGTACCGCCTCTCCGGCAACGGGCTCTTCGTCGACGTGATGGGCGGCCTGTGGAATCACCTGCGCCGGGCGATGCGCGAGGTGCTCGCGCGGCGCGAATACCGCAAGGCGATCTGGCAGGAGCACGAGCAGATCGTGCGCGCCATCGCGGAAGGCAATCCGCAGGTGGCCGCGGCGCTGGTGCGCGCGCACCTCACGCAGGCCGCCGTCAGCGTGCGGGTGGCGCTGCCGCCACCGACTCCAGACGACGCCTGAGCGTCGCCGGCTCGCTCGACGCTCGGGCGGGCCGCCATCTTCGCCTCGCCGCCAGGTGCCACGCACCCGGCCTCCCGCTACCGCCCGACTCCCGCGAGGACATTGGCCTTCAGGAAGCGCTCGACCACGAGCATGAAGGCGATCGACGGGACGAGCAGCAACAGTGCGGTGATCGACGCGATCTGGTAGTTGCCACCCATGCTGGCGTTGAACATGAGCAGCGGCAGCGTCGTCACGTCGGGGACGCCGACGAAATACGTCCCGGTGAACTCGTCGACCGACTCCAGGAAGACGAAGATCGCGCTCGCGATGAGTCCGGGTCCCGCGAGCGGCAGCGTCACCGTGCGAAAGCACGTCCACGGCGACGCACCCATGTTGCGGGCCGCCTCCTCGAGCGAAGCGTCGACCGCGGCGAACGCCGCCGAGGCGATCCAGACGGCGAGGACGAGACCGTGCGAGGCGTGCACGAGCACCACGCCGAAGACGGTGCCGTTCAACCCGATCTCGTAGAAGACGCGCGCGATATTGACGTAGACCGGCAGGTTGGGAACCGCCTGCGGGAGCAGGAATGCGAGCAGGATGAGGCCCCGCCAGCGCAGCTTGAGCCGGGCCAGCGCGTAGCCCGCCGGAATCGCCACCACGAGGCTCAAGACGACGGTGAGGACCGCGATCCAGATGCTCGTCCCCAGCGAGGCGAGCGCGCCGCCGCGCGGACTGAAAACTCGCGACCAGAAGGAGAGCCCCAATTCCTGCGGGAACTTGTTCGGGACGTACCACTTCTCGGCAAAGGCCCAGAGGAAGAGGTTGGCGATCGGCCCGAAGATCGCGAACGCGAGAAGACCGAGCACGACGGCGAGCGCCAGCATGTCCGACCAGCGACGTACCGTCGAGCCCCCGCTCATGGTCTCGACCTCGACGCCCGCGCGCCTGCTGCCCAAGCGCCGCTCACGCGCCGCTCGCCTGTGCGGCGGCAGCATGCCGCAGGTACAGCCATGCCGCCCCGGCGGCCACCACCAGCGACATGAGACACAGCGCGTTGGCGACGTTGTAATCGGACAGCGTGCTGATGCGATACGCGATGTCGACCGTGATCATGGTCGGCGAATTCGGGTTGATCATCATCGGTACCGACAGCACCGAGAGCATCGTCACGAACGACAAGACGAGGCCGACGAGCACCGTGCCGCGCACCTGCGGCAGGACGATGTCCCACAGCACCCGCAGACGCCTGGCGCCGAGATTGCGCGCGGCCTCGACGTGCTGCGTTTCGAGTGCCGCCATCGCACCGGCGACCAGCAGCGTCACGAACGGCACCTGCTTCCACACGAAGGAGATGACGATGCCTCGCCAATCGAGGAGGCTTTGCGCCTGCAGCGGCTCGATCATCCCCACTCCGATCAGCGCATGGTTGAGCATGCCGTTCTTGGCGAGAAAGGTGCGCATCACTTGCCCGGTCACGATGAACGGGATGAAGAGCGGCCAGCGGTACAGCCAGCGCAGGATCGCCACTGCGCGCGGCCGCTCGCCGAGCGTGAGGTACCCGGCGATCGCAATGGCGAAGACGCCGATCAGCAGCGTGGAGAGCGCGACGATCCCGACGGTGAAGATGAGGTCGGTCCGATACAGGTCCCACGCCTTGACGAAGTGCTCGAAGGTGAAGCCGCCATCCTTCCCCCGAAAGGCGAGGATCGCGGAGAGCGCGAGCGGAAAGACGAAGAAGGCGGCAATGACGAGGAGTGCCGGCAGGACGAGCGCGTAGGCCCGCCAGCGTGCCCGCGTCGCAGCGACCGTCATCGAATGAAGCCGCGCCGCGGCCCGTGCGGCCACGCGCGACGGCACACGCGCGCCGCGCCGAAGCCCATGCCGGAGCGGTGCCGTCCGCCGCCGGACGGCACCGTGCGAGGACCGCGATCCACCGCTACTTCAGGACCACGCGCTCGTAGCCCTCGACGATGTCGGTGAAATAGTCCGACAACGGGAACGGCCGGCCGTACTTCGCGAGCTCGTCGGGCGTGACATCGGCAAAGAGCTTGTTCCACTCGGCCGGCGTGAGCTTCGATTGCACGTACTGCGGATCGATGCCGGGGTACCAGTTGAACTGCTTCACGATGCCGTCGGCCTGCACCTGCGGGCTCTCGGCGAAGTCGATGAATTTCTTGGCGATCGCCGCGTTGGCTGCCTTCGCCGGGATCACGTAATACATCGGCTGGCCCGGCAGCCCGGGCGACGGAAGCAGGAGCTTGGTCTTCGGGTTGAGCTTGCCGTCGGCGACCCAGGTGTAGAACATGTCGACCCACACCGGACCCATCGCGATCTCGCCGCG
>JADLEZ010000085.1 GCA_020845855.1 Burkholderiales bacterium | reverse complement strand
TCGCGAGCGGCAGCGCTTTCGCTCACTACGCTTTGTCGCGACGCTGCCCACCACACCGCCCTGCTCCCCCCGTTGACAGGGGGGGACGTGCCGGCGCACGGGGTCTATCGTTCGAGGCTATAGCGGCTTCCCGCCGCCAAAGGAGACCCCATGCTCGGCCTCATGCAGGACATCCCGCTGCTGATCTCGTCGCTGATCGTGCACGCCGACCGGCACCACGGCGACGTCGAGATCGTCTCGCGCCGGGTGGAAGGCGACATCCACCGCACCACCTACCGCGAGCTGCACTCGCGCGCGAAGCGCCTCGCCAACGCGCTCGACGCGCTCGGCATCGGCATGTCCGACCGGGTCGCCACACTGGCCTGGAACGGCTACCGGCACGTGGAGCTGTACTACGGCGTGGCCGGCAAGGGTGCGGTGCTGCACACGATCAACCCGCGGCTGCCGGCGGACCAGGTCGCCTGGATCACGCAGCACGCCGAAGACACGCTGCTGTTCTTCGATCTGACCTTCCTGCCGATCATCGAGAAGATCGCCGCGCAATGCACGACGGTCAAGGCGTTCGTCGCGATGACCGATGCGGCGCACATGCCGGCCACCACCGGCATCGCCAATCTCATGTGCTACGAGGACCTCATCGCCGCGCAGGACGACCGCTACGAGTGGCCGGCGTTCGACGAGCGCGTCGCCTCTTCGATGTGCTACACGTCGGGCACGACCGGCAACCCGAAGGGCGTCCTGTACAGCCATCGCTCGACCCTGCTGCACACTTTCGCGGTGGCAATGCCGGACGGGCTGTCCGTCTCCGCGAAGGAAGCGATCCTGCCGGTGGTGCCGATGTTCCACGTCAACGCCTGGGGCATTCCCTACGCCGCCGCCATGGCCGGCGCGAAGCTCGTGTTCCCCGGTCCCGCGCTCGACGGCAAGTCGCTGCACGAATTGATCGAGGCCGAGAAGGTGACGCTCTCCGCCGGCGTACCCACCGTGTGGCAGGGGCTGCTCGGCCACATGGAGCAGCACGACCTACGCTTCTCGACCATGAGGCGCACGATCGTCGGCGGCGCGGCGCTGCCGCCGGCGATGCTGCGCACCTTCGAGGAGCGGTACGGCGTCACCGCCCTGCACGCCTGGGGCATGACCGAAATGTCGCCGATCGGCACCGCCTGCGCGACGCGCGCGAAGCACGCGGCGTGCGACCGCGAGGCGCTGTTCGCCGTCAAAGGCAAGCAGGGCCGCGCGGTGTTCGGCGTGGACATGAAGATCGTCGACCAGGCTGGCACCGAGCTGCCCTGGGATGGTATCGCCTTCGGCGATCTCCTGGTGCGCGGGCCGTGGATCGTCAACGAGTACTTCCGCGGCGAAGGCGGCAACCCGCTCGTCACCGATGCGAGCGGCCTGACCTGGTTCCCGACCGGCGACGTGGCGACCATCGACGCCGACGGCTACATGCAGATCACCGACCGCAGCAAGGACGTAATCAAGTCCGGCGGCGAATGGATCAGCTCGATCGACATCGAGAACGTGGCGATGTCTCATCCCGCGGTGGCGATGTCGGCCTGCATCGGGGTCGCGCACCCGAAGTGGGACGAGCGCCCGCTGCTCGTCGTAGTGAAAAAGCCCGGCAAGGAGGTGACGCGCGACGAGCTCCTGCGCCACTACGAAGGCAAGGTAGCCAAGTGGCAGGTCCCCGACGACGTCGCGTTCGTGGACGCCATTCCGATGGGCGCCACCGGCAAGATGCTCAAGAACAAGCTGCGCGAGCAGTTCCGGGAGCACCGGCTGCCGGGGGCGTGATCAGATCCGACGATTGGAGGTGCGCCCGCGCGTGGGTCGCTTGACATATAGACATACGGTTAGATATGCTGTGACATATGCGGACGACCGTGCGTCTGGACGACCTTCTGCTCCAGCGGGCGCGGCGTGAGGCGGCTCGCCGCGGGATAACGCTCACGGCATTGATCGAGCAGGGCCTGCTCGCAGTCTTGCGCGCCCCCTCGCGCACAGGAGCGCCGCGACCGCGCGTCGTGCTACCGGTCAGTACGGCGAAGGGCGGGACTCTGCCCGGCGTCGACCTGACGGACAGCGCTTCGCTGCTGGATCGCCTGGAAGATCGGCCGTGATCCTGGCCGACGTCAACGTCCTGATCTACGCCTTCCGGGCGGACTGCGACCGGCACGCTGCATGTCGCCGCTGGCTCGCGGACGTGGTCAACGGGCCCTCGGCCTACGGGGTATCGCCACAGGTGCTCGCCAGCGTCATCCGGGTCTGCACCCATCCTCGCATCTTCACGCAACCGAGCAGATTGGACGAAGCGCTCACCTTCTGCAGGGTCGTGTCCGAGCAGCCCCACGCGACGCTCGTCACCCCGGGTGCGGAGCACTGGTCCATCTTCGAAAGGCTGTGTCGCGATTGCGCTGCGACGGGCAATCTCGTGCAAGACGCATGGTTCGCCGCCCTCGCGATCGAATCCGGCTGCGAGTGGATCACGCTGGATCGCGACTACGCGCGGTTCCCCAAGCTGACCTGGCGCCCGCCGAGTTAGCAGTTTGTGGAATTTCGCGACCGTATCCCAATCCGGTGTCATCCTTCAGCGGAGCGAGGGATCCGCTTTCGCGTCGAATCAGCGAGTTGCGTAAGGCAGATCCCTCGTCGCCTTCGCTCCTCGGGATGACACTATCGTTCGAGGCTATCGCGTTCAGGCGGCGAAGCTCGTGATGTCCTTCGGCGTGATGCCATGCGCCTTGCAGTACGCGAGGTAGCGGTTCACCGAGGTCTTCCAGTTCTCCACGGCAACCGTGTTGCCCTTGCCGTCGAGGTAGATGAGCTCGCCCACCACCACGTTGAACGTCACGACGTCGTCCTTCTGCCCCGGGATCGCCTGCGGCGTGTGGCGGGTGGAGGCGGTCTCGAACACGCAACTGCCGGGCCCCGCCACCCAGTCGTGCTCGAGATAGCGCCACTTTCCCTGCACCGTGTAGACGATCACCGTGCCGGTGTGATGGTGCATGGGCAGCTCGACGCCCGGCGGCATCCGGAGCATCGCGATCACCTCGCCGCGTACCGGATCGGCCTTGAAGTACTTGACCTGCACGACGTCGCTGTAAGGCGCGAACGGCATCCACGGATACGCCTCGTCGTCCAGGCAGGCAGTGTTCACGTGTTCATAATTCATCATGGGTGTGTCCCTTTGCGTTTGAGGATTGGCGTTAGCGGGTGGCCGCGGGCGAAGCGCCCGCGACCGGCGGCCGGTCCCGACAGGCGACCCGGGTATCGAAGCTCGTCATCTGCGACCACACGCCGATCCGCTGGCGCATCGCCGCATTCTGGAACGGCAGGTAGTACGTGCTGGACGTGTACTCCATGCACATCCACGCCGCGCCGCGCTTGACGAGCGCAAGGTTGACGTCGAGCTCGCCGACGTAGACATGCCCGACGACACGCGCAGCGCCGGGGTCGCCGGCCACGACGACGCGCGCGCCTTGGTCCAGCGTCATGTTCGCGAGCAGCGTACGCGCGCCCGGCGCGAAGAAGGCCGGGCCCTGCGGCGCCGAGATGTCGGCCAGGCGCACGGTCACCGTTCGGCCCCCGGCGTCGAGGGTCAGCGTGTCGCCGCTTTCCACTGCGATCACGCGGCCCGCGAGCTCCGCCGCCGCCAGGGCGGCGAGTGCGAACGCCGCTGCGCTCAAAGGTCCCATCCCGTGTGGCGTGCGGCAAAGGACACGATGCGCTCCGCGGCTGCCGCCGCCTGGGGCAGCGTATGTGTGGCCTGGAACACGTGCGCCATATGCTCCCAGACCTCGAGTTCGACCGCAACGCCTGCCGCATGGGCGCGCGCGGCCGCGCGCAGCGAGTCGTCGAGCAGCAGCTCCTCGCTGCCGGTCTGGAACAGCAGCGGCGGCAGGCCGCGGAAGTCGCCGAACAGCGGCGAGGCCCGCTCGTCGAGCATCTGCTGCGGCTTCACGTACAGGTTGCGCAGCGCGATGAGGGTTGCGAGCGTGAACACCGGATCGCGCCGCCCGTGGGTGGCGAAGGTCGCGCCTGACATGGTGAGATCGACTACCGGCGACAGCAGCACGGCGCAGGCGGGCATCGGCATGCACGCGCGTTTCAGCGAATGCAGGGTGGCGAGCGCAAGATTGGCACCCGCCGAGTCGCCGGCGAGCACGATGTCGCGAGCCCGATAGCCATGGTCGAGCAGCCAGCGATAGGCGGCGTGGCAGTCGTCCGCCGCCGCGGGAAACGGGTGCTCGGGTGCGAGCCGATAGTCGACCATCAGCGCGCGCGCCCGCAGCGCGTCGCACCATGGTGCGACCATGGCGGCGTGCGTGTGCGGGAAGCGGAACGCGAAGGCGCCGCCGTGCAGGAACAGGATCGCGCGGCCGGGACGGCAGTCCGCGGGCTCGAGCCACTGGGCGGCAACTTCGCTCATCGCGTCCGGAACCGTTCGGACCGGCAGCGGATCGCGGCTGAGCCGACGGTCCAGCGCCGCCTGTTCCGCGCGCAGCGACGCAATGTCGCGGCCGGCAAGGCGCAGCCGCTTCGCGGTCGCGCGCAGCATCACGAACAGCAGCCAGCGGCGCAGCCGGCCACCGGCATGGTCGATGCGCGAGAGGTAGGGCAGATCGTCGCGTGGCACAGGGTCAGATTCGATTTTCGCTTCGCGGGCGAGGCGGCAGGATTCGAGCGGGTGTCGAGGCGTAGCAGAAGATCGACTCCGACTCCATTGCAAGTCCTAGGCGCGCGCCGTCACCCGCGCCGTCCGCTTGCCGCGCTTCGGCGGCGGCGGTGCGGCAATGCGCGAGCGCAATGCCCGCCGAGGCTTGGACTTCGCTTGCGTCGCCGCGGCGAGAAGCTCCGTGAAGCTCTTGCGGATGCAGTCGGCGTAGAACGCGGGATCGGGCAGCATGTCGCGGCACGCCACCGCCGAGATCCACAACACGCCGTTGTAGCTGAAGCCGGTGTGGTTGAGGCCGGCATGGTCGGTGGCGATGCTCACCGGATAGAAATGCACGAGACGCGCACCGGCCAAGTGCAACGTCTCGTCCGGTCCGCGCACGTTCGACACCGTGGTGTTGAGCTGCGCGAGAACCACGTGGCGCATGAACGCGTCGGCCGCCGCCGCCGGCAGCTCGTCCATCACCGACTTCAGGAAATCGTGTCCCATCACCTCGGAACCCGCCTTCGCCTCTTGCGCGGACTGGCGGCACGCGGCAAGCCGCGCGAGCGGGTCGGCGAGCTCGGTGTGGACCTTCACCGGCGCGCCGCCGACTTCGTTGCCGGCGGCCTTGCCCGCCTTGATCTCCTTGCGCAGGCTGATCGGCATCAGCGCCACGAGCGACGCATCGGGCAGCTCGCCCTTGGCCTGGAGGTAGTGGCGCAGCCCGCCGCCTACCACGGCCAGGAAGATATCGTTGATGGTCGACCCTTCCACGCTCGCGCGGACACGCGCGATGTCGGCGAACGGCAGTCCCACCGCCTCGACGACGCGATGCGCGGACACCTTGCCGTTGAAGCGCGTCGCGGGCGAGCGTGCGAATCCCGGCAGCGCGGTGGCCGGATCGCCGTTGCGCATCACGAGCGAGGCCAAGTCGGCTGCCTTGATCTTCACCACGCGGCCGACCGTCTTCACGTACAGCGACGACAGGCTCGCGGTGCGGCGGACGGTGTTGGCTACCGCCTTCGCGTAAAGCTGGGCCGCCGCGGGCTCGCGATCGGCGGGGACCCCCACGTCGCCGCGCCCCTCCGGCGGCGCGACCGACGGCGTCTTCGTGTGCAGCCCCATGATCAGCGCGCCGGCGGACTGGCCGTCGACCGACGCGTGATGGTATTTCTGGTACACGGCGAACGCGCCCGGCGGCAGCCCGGGAATGCGATCGAGCCCTTCGATGACATAGACCTCCCACAGCGGGCGACTGCGGTCGAGCGGCCGCGAATGCAGCCGCGCGACCTGGATCATGAGCTGCCGCCAGTCGCCCGGCCCAGGCAGCGCGATGTGGCGCACGTGGAACTCGACGTCGACGTCGGCGACGTCCATCCAATACGGGCGGTCGATGCCAAACGGTACGGCGACGAGCTTACGCCGGAAGAGCTTGTGCAGCGACAGGCGCGCGGCAAAGTGCTCGAGGATGTCGCGAAAACGCACCTTGCCGCCGGGCGCGGTCGACGGATCGTAGATGCCGAGGCCGGCGATGTGGTTATAGACGTTGCCGCACTCGTTGTGCAGCATGAAGCTGTCGATGCCGGAAAGCTGTTCCATGTCGAGGGTCCGAGAGAGTCAGGCGAAGCCGATGACCTTGCTGTCCTTGGCCGACAGGCGCGACGTGAGCGCGCGCGAGATGCGCTTGGCGTGATACGACGGCCGCGCCTTCGGACCGACCAGCACGAGGTCACGGCCGTCCTGCACGCCGCGCACGACTTCCCGCGCGACCACGTCGGCGGCCACACCCTTGGTCTGGTAGTAGCCCTGGATCTTCGCAAGCTGCGCGTCGGAGATCGACGCGGCGACGTTGGCGCGGTTCTTGGTGATCGCGGTGTCGATGATGCCGGGGCACACCGACGTGACCCCCACACCGGTGCCGGCGAGTTCCATGGCGAGCACGTCGGACAGGCCCATCACCGCGTACTTCGACGCAGCGTACGCCGACATGTTGAGCGCGGGCGCGAACGCCGCGGCCGACGCCACGTTGACCACGCGGCGAGACCCGCCGGCCGCGATCATGCGCGGCAGGAAGACGCGACAGCCGTTGACCACCCCCAGCACGTTGACGTCGAGCACACGCCGCCAGGCGTCGATCGGCGTCTCGACGAAGGGTCCGAGATAGGCGATGCCCGCGTTGTTGACGAGCACGTCGAGCGCACCCGCCTCCGCGTGCACGGCGGCGGCCAGCGCGTCCATCGCCGCCGCGTCGGCAACGTTGGCGGCACGCACGACGGGCCGGCCACCCATGGCCTCGAGCTCGCTCGCGACCGCCGTCAGGCGCGCGCCGTCCAGATCGGTGAGTACGAGGCGTGCGCCGGCCCGCGCGAACGCGACCGCGATGGCCTGGCCGATGCCGGCCCCCGCACCCGTGACCAGAACGAGCTTGCCGCGCAGATTCTCGAGCTTCATGTGAACGTCCCTTTCGTGTATTGCGGGAATCTACGTGGGGGGCCGCCCGTCGTCCCCCCCCATCGCAGGTTGGGATGGGCGAAATTCCATGCGCCCGGCGTTTCGCGGTACGCTTGGCACGCCGCGCGGCCCGCCGGAAGGCGCCGGCCCGTTCTCCGCCCCCTCGCATGGACCGATCGCGCTTCGTGCTGAAGACCACCCCGCCGCGTGCGCACCGCACGGCGATCGCACGCCCGCGTCTCGACCGGCTGTGGTCGGACATCCACGAGCGCACGCTGATCGAGGTCTGCGCCCCGGGAGGGTTCGGCAAGTCCACGCTGCTCGTGCAGTGGCGCCGCCGCTGGCTCGAGCGCGGGGCGCTGGTGGCCTGGGCCACCCTCGACGCGCAAGACACGCCCCTGCGCTTCGCAAGCCTCCTTGGACACGCCCTGCGCGTGGCGAGCGGGCGCAGCGCGTTCGAGAACGTGGTGGCGGAAGCCGCCGGCGAGCCGGATCGCGTCGTCGACGCGCTGACCGCCCTCCTGGCCGAGATCGCCGGACTCGCGACCCCGACCGTCCTCATCCTCGACGACGGCGAGCACCTGCCGGCGGAGACCGTGGACAGCGCGCTGTCGTACCTGCTCATGAACGCGCCTGCCAACCTGCAGGTCGTGTTCGGCAGTCGTGCGCCGGTTCCACTGCCGAGCGCGGAATGGGCAGCCAGCGGCAATCTCGGACGGGTCGGAGTCGATGATCTGCGCCTGGACCTCGACGAGTCGGTGGCGCTCCTTGCCAAGCGCTTCGGCAAGCGCCTGGAGCTCGACGACTGCGTGCACCTGCACGAGCTGACCGAAGGCTGGCCGATCGGGCTGCAGCTCGCGGCGGCGGCGATCGAGCGCGCGCCGCATTACCACACCGCGATCGCCTCGCTATCCGCGCGCCAGGGCGACATCGAGCGCTACTTCATCGAATCGCTGCTCGAGCGCCTGCCGTCCGAGGTGGCCGGCTTCCTGACCCGGATCGCGATCCTCGATCCCGTTTCGGCCGAGCTCGCCGAGGCGGTCACCGGCTGCGCGCTGGCCTCCGCCTGGCTCGACCAGATCATGGCCGACACGCCGATCATGACCGTTGCCGAGCTAGGCTCGATGCGCCTGCACGCATTGGCGCGCGACTTCCTCGTCAGCCGCTTCGAGCGCCTCCCGGCGGCCGAGCAGTCCCGCCTTCACGAGCGCGCCGCCGCGTGGCTCGCGGAGCGCGGGCACTACCCGGAGGCGAGCCGGCATGCGCTCGCCGCCGGCGACGAAGCGCGCGCGCATCGATATGCCGAGCAGAGCCTGTGGACGCTCGCGACCGGCGGCAACCTCGCGGAAGCGCAGCAGTGGATCGGCCGCATGCAGGCGATGACGCAGCCGAGCGACGTCGATTTTCGGCTCGTCACCGCGTGGATCATGGCGTTCTCCGAGCGTGCGCCGGAAGCGCGCCGGATCGCGGCGGAAGTCGCAGGCGATCCCACCACGAGCGCGAACGCCGCGTTCGTGGCCGCGCTGGTCGAAGGCTGCGCCGCCTGGTGCCTCGACCAGATCGGCGACGTGCCGGCGATCATGGCGCGCTGGCCGGAGTTGCCGGCGCACGCGACCGAGCCCGTCCATCGCGTCGCCTACGCGAATACGCTCGCCCTGGTGCCGTTGCACCGCGGCGACGCGCAGCGTGCGCGCTCTCTCGACACGCGCGCGCCGCAAAGCACCGACAACAGCTCGCTGCGGCTCGCCCTGGCGATCGGGCGCTCGTTCGTCGCGCATTCGTACCTGCGCAATGGCGAGATCGCGCCCATGGAGGAACTGCTGCAGCCGGCCGTGGTGTACGCCGAGCGCACGCTCGGCCGCCGCAGCACGGTCGCCTGCATCAGCGCCGTCCACCTCGCCGCGGCGCTTTACGAGCGCAACGAGCTCGCGCGCGCCGACGCGATGCTCGCGCACCGCGTCGATGTGGTCGAGCGCCTGGTCGCGCCCGACACCATCATCGTCGCCTACCGCACGCTCGCGCGGCTCGCCGTCGCCCAGGGCGACGAGCGTCGTGCCCACGCCCTGCTCGAGAATCTTCACGCGCTGGGACAGTCGCGCGGCGTGCCGCGCTTTGTCATGGAAAGCCTCGCCCTGCAGGCTACGCTGCACAGCCTGCGCGACCGTGTCGAGGCCGCGGCGCTGCTCGTCGCTGAGCTCGACTCGATCGCGGGCCGGTTCGAGGCGCAGGAGTTCCGGCCGTACCTGCCCGAGTTCACGGTCCGCCGTGCGCTGGCGCGCGCGTACGTGGCGCTGGCGAAGTTCGATGTCGACAGCGCGGAACGGGAGCTCGACAGCGCCAGCGCCGCCGCGGAGTCGGTGAAGCTCGGCCGGGATCTAATGACCATCCAGGCGCTGCGCGCCGTCGCCGCCGGGCGGCGCCGGTCGGCCAACGCCCCGGCACTGCTGGCCGAGGCGCTGAGCCTTGCGACCCTGCGTGGCTGTCTGCGCCTTGCCGAGGATGCGCATCCGGACGCCGCGGCGATGGCTGCGGGGTTGGCTGCGCGCGACAGTCCGAGACCGCCGGTGGCCGCCGTGCCGGTCAAGCCGCGCGCGGTCACGATGGCCGCGGGGGGCTTGCTGACGCCGAAGGAAGCGGAAGTGCTGCGTCTGCTCGCCGCCAACCACTCGAACAAGCACATCGCCAAGGCGATGGACATCAGCGACGAGACGGTGAAGTGGCATTTGAAGAACCTCTTCTCGAAGCTCTCCGCCGGCACCCGCAGGCACGCCGTCGACCGCGCGCGCATGATGGGGCTCGTTGCGGAGGACAGCTCGGCGGCGTAGCCGCAGCGATTGCGCGATCCGCGGTCTGACGCTACTCGGGCACGTCCCTTCCCGGATTCTCAAGTCGCAGCGGATCGGCGCAGGGCACGCCCGCGGCCTCGGCGACCCGGTCGTGCTCGATCAGCATGCTCCAGTTCGAACGGACCTCGTCCCGTAGTCGGACGCGTTGAACACGTCTTCGGTCTTCGGCGCGGCCGACGTAGGTGATGTAACCGTCTGCGTCGCGCGACGCGACGTCGCCGGTGCGCCGGTGCGATAGCGTTCGCCCTCGGTCATGGCGGTGGTCTTGGCGAGATCGTCAGCGTAAGCGTGCCATCCAACAGGCCGATCGGTCGTGGACCGAGCACCAGGGCAAGCTCGCTTTCGTTGGCGGCGCGCCCTCCGGATCGAGTGTGGCCCACCGAGCCCGGCGGGATGTGCTCTCCATGGAACAGGATGAGTCCGCCTGATCCAATCGACGTGGGCTTGCTCGCCTGCGGATGCTTTGACATCTCCGGCGGATGTGTGTCGCGTACCGGGTCGAGCAGACGGGGACGGGCGATCGGCTCCGTGGGCGAAGGCTCTTTAGGCCTTCTTTAGGCCCCATAAATGACTGCCGCGACATTGATTCTTCGGCCATTTCGGAACGGCGCCAATCGGCGAGGTGGTCGATTGACGGAATCGTTTCCGTCAATTTGGGTGTCTAGCTAGCTAGTTTTGGTTAGGCCGCGGCACAACATCGGCAGTCAGGCATCCGCGTCGTGTGCTCGCTCGCCGCTCGCTGCAGTAGCGATGCGTCGCGTTGAACTCCCCGGCATCACGCCCGGCGCGCTTACGCTTCTCTGGTCAGGTTGCGCGCCCGGGCGCAATTCCGACTTCGGGTGGCGACGGTGTTGCGGCTCGCGGGTGTGCGTGGCGCCTGTGCCTTGCCGCGCGTCGGCGGTGTCGGCTTCGTTGTTGCGTCGTCAGCTCCTTCGGTGCAGCATTTCGCCATGATCAGCAATCGCGGCCTAACACCACGCTCAACCGGACCCGCCGATGCGCGGCTTCGCCTTCGGTTGGCGGCGGTGGCGGCGGGCCGGTTAGCTTAGCCGTTAGGCCGCGGAACAGCATCAGCGGTCAGGCATCTGTGCCGTGTGCTCGCTCGCCGCTCGGTGCGGTAGCGGTGCGTCACGTTGAACTCCCCCGCATCACGCCCGGCGCGCTTACGCTTCTCTGGTCAGGTTGCGCGCCCGGGCGCAATTCCG
>JADLEZ010000084.1 GCA_020845855.1 Burkholderiales bacterium | reverse complement strand
CGCGGCGACCGGGTGGTGTGGGTGAACAAGGACCCGTTTCCGCATACCGCCACCGCGGGCCGGACGTTCGATTCCGGCAGCATTCCGGCGGGAAAGTCCTGGTCTTACGTGGCGCGCGAGCCGGGCGAGTACGCCTATGTGTGCACGCTGCATCCGGGAATGAAGGGGACGCTCATCGTACGATGAGGCAGCCACGGCATCCGGCCCCCTGCCCGATACGGCTCGCTGACCCACGATCGCATCGCGCTTTTCAGAGCGATCAAGCGGCAATCCAGATGAGCAAGCGCATCCCGGCCGGCAACGTCTCGCTCAAGCGCGCCTACGAGCCCCCCGCCCGCGAAGACGGCGTGCGTGTCCTCGTCGACCGTTTATGGCCGCGCGGCGTCGGTAAAGCCGATGCGGCGATCGACCATTGGCTGAAGGACGTCGCGCCGAGCGCGGCGCTCAGGAAATGGTTCGGCCACGATCCCGCGCGATGGGACGAATTCCGCCGCCGTTACGAGCAGGAGCTCGGGCAGCATGCCAACCTCGTCGGGCAACTGCGCGACATGGCGCGCAAGGGCCCGGTCACGCTCGTGTATTCGGCGCGTGATGAAGCGCACAACGACGCCGTCGTGCTGAGGGACGTGCTCGTTTCCCGATCCGCGCCGTGACGCGCAGCCGGCGGCGCGCGATCGCGGGCGAGCGCGTTGCGGCCTCGGGGGGCCGGCTGTCGCATCCACGCAACGCGCATCGCTTGCGCGTTGCCGAGCGATCGCCGCCGCCTCAGCGCGCGACGAGCGCTTCGACCGCGGCCTTGATCTCGGGCACGAGCTGCTGCTCGAACCAGGGATGGCGCCTGAACCACGGCTGGTTGCGCGGCGAGGGGTGCGGCAGCGGAATGTAGCGGGGAGCGTACTCCCGCCAGGCTCGCGTGGTCTCCGTCAGCGAGCGTTTGGCGCGACTCCCCAGAAAGTGCCGTTGCGCGTACTGCCCGACGAGCAGCGTCGTTCGGATCGAAGGCAACTTCGCCAGCAGCGAGTCCAGCCACAGCTCCGCGCATTCGCGCCGCGGCGGCATGTCCCCGCCATTGCCGCGGCCCGGATAGCAGAAGCCCATCGGGATGATGGCGACGAGCGTTTCGTCGTAGAACGTTTCCGCCCGCACGCCCATCCAGTCGCGCAGGCGTTGCCCGCTCGGGTCGTCCCATGGAACGCCCGTCGCATGGACGCGCAGTCCGGGCGCCTGTCCGACGACGAGGATCCGCGCCGCCTGATGAGCGCGCACGACCGGACGCGCGCCGAGCGGCAGTTCGTGCTCGCACCGGCGACACGCGCGCACGGCGGCGAGCAGCGTGTCGAGCGAGCGGTAGCGGGGACAGGGCAAGGGGATCGTGCGGGCATCGGGCATCGGCGGGCCGAGCGAACAGCGGCGCGTCGATGCGTTGCATTGCGCCGGAACGCCGGAAGAGTTCCGCGAGCCGGGTTCGCCGGCGGCTGTCCGGACTGTACATCGGCGCCTCGCGCCGGTTCGCCCTGGCGCATCGGCCGGCCTGGCCGGCGCGCGACGTGCACGAAAAAAAGCCCGCCGGACGGCGGGCCTTTCGAACCCTTCCCGCGGCTGCGGGAAGGATGTGAAACGCTTCAGGCTGCCTGGATGTTGCTGGCCTGCTTTCCCTTGGGGCCCTGGGTGACTTCGAAGCTCACCTTCTGGCCTTCCTTCAGGCTCTTGAATCCCTGCATCTGGATCGCCGAGAAGTGCGCGAACAGGTCCTCGCCGCCGTCGTCGGGCGTGATGAACCCGTACCCCTTCGCGTCGTTGAACCACTTGACGGTTCCGGTTGCCATACAGCTTGTTCCTTACAGGATGGAAAAGGCGTTCGGAAGGGGCGGACTACAGGCGGCAGGCACATCCGGATAGCGGTCGAAAAGGGTCGCGCGACGAGCTGCGCGGCCTTGCTAGGTGCGGCGGCGGACCGAAACGAATAGCTCCCCCTCAGCCAAACGGCCTCCTTGTACGCGCAATTTCTGCCGGGCGTCAAGCCTACGACGCCGACGGGGGGATTCCTATTGAAAAAACTGTTGCAATCATCAAACATTGCCCCATCCTTGAGGTTCTTCCCGGCATTCCTCCCCGCATGGCCGTCAACGAGCAGCGCGGCGACCTTCTCGAGGCCGAGAAGACGAAGCAAAAGCCACCGCCGCTGTACAAGGTGCTGCTGCTGAACGACGACTACACGCCGATGGACTTTGTCGTCGTCGTGCTTCAGACTGTATTCGGGATGTCGCGGGAAAAAGCGACGCGCGTGATGCTCCAGGTGCACCGCGAGGGCATGGGAGTGTGCGGAACCTACACGCGCGAAGTCGCGGCTGCGAAGGTCGACCAGGTCATCGACATCGCGCGCAAGCACCAGCACCCGCTGCAGTGCACGATGGAGGAGACTTGAGCGTTACAGGGCCTGAAAGCCGGCGCGTCGCCGGCGGCGGTCCGCCAAAGGAAGCAGGAAGATGATCGCGCAGGAACTGGAAGTCTCCCTTCACATGGCCTTCGTCGAGGCCCGGCAGAAACAGCACGAGTTCATCACCGTCGAGCACCTGCTGCTCGCGATGCTCGACAACCCCTCCGCGGCGGAGGTGCTGAAGGCCTGCGGCGTCGACCTCGAGGAACTGCGCGGCGTGCTCACCGACTTCATCAACGAGCACACGCCGCGGCTGCCCCCGCATTCGGACGCGGACACGCAGCCCACGCAGGGCTTCCAGCGCGTCATCCAGCGCGCGATCCTGCACGTCCAGTCGTCGGGCAAGAAGGAAGTGACCGGTGCGAACGTTCTGGTCGCCATCTTCGGCGAGAAGGAATCGCACGCCGTCTACTTCCTGAACCAGCGCGGCGTCACCCGGCTCGACGTCGTCAACTACATCGCCCACGGCATCACCAAGACGCCGCAGGCGAAGCCGGACAAGGCCGAGGGCGGCAAGGAGGAAGGCGAGGGCGGCAGCGAGTCCCAGGGCGCGCTCGACGCCTACACGGTCAACCTCAACCACATGGCGAAGAACGGCAAGATCGATCCGTTGATCGGCCGTGCGCACGAGCTCGAGCGCGTGGTCCAGGTGCTGTGCCGCCGCCGCAAGAACAATCCGCTCCTGGTCGGCGAGGCCGGTGTCGGCAAGACGGCGATCGCCGAGGGGCTTGCGCGCCGGATCAACGAAGGCGACGTGCCCGAGCTCCTGAAGGAGTACCAGGTCTATTCGCTCGACATGGGCGCGCTGCTCGCCGGCACCAAGTATCGCGGCGATTTCGAGCAGCGCCTGAAGGCGGTGCTGAAGCAGCTCGCCGAGAACCCGCGCTCGATCCTGTTCATCGACGAGATCCACACGATCATCGGCGCCGGCGCTGCGTCCGGCGGAACGCTGGACGCGTCCAACCTGCTGAAGCCCGCGTTGTCCACCGGTGCGCTGAAGTGCATCGGCGCGACGACCTACGCCGAGTTCCGCCAGATTTTCGAGAAGGACCACGCGCTCTCGCGGCGCTTCCAGAAGGTCGACGTGCCGGAGCCGTCGATCACCGAGACGGTCGAGATCCTCAAGGGACTGAAGTCGCGCTTCGAGCAGCACCATGGCGTCAAGTACGCGCCGGCGGCGCTGACCAGCGCGGCGGAGCTGTCGGCGCGCTTCATCAACGACCGGCACCTGCCCGACAAGGCGATCGACGTGATCGACGAGGCCGGCGCCGCGCAGAAGATCCTGCCGAAGTCCAAGCAGAAGAAGATCATCGGCAAGGGCGAGGTCGAGGAGATCGTCGCCAAGATCGCGCGCATTCCGGCGAAGAACGTGTCCTCCGACGACCGCAACGCACTCAAGACGCTCGACCGCGATCTCAAGAACGTCGTATTCGGGCAGGACAAGGCGATCGAGGCGCTGGTGTCGGCGATCCGCATGGCGCGCTCGGGGCTGGGCAACCCGCAGAAGCCGATCGGCAACTTCCTGTTCTCGGGGCCGACGGGCGTGGGCAAGACCGAGGTCGCGCGCCAGCTCGCGTACTGCCTCGGCGTCGAGCTGATCCGCTTCGACATGTCGGAGTACATGGAGCGTCACGCGGTGTCGCGCCTGATCGGCGCGCCGCCCGGCTACGTCG
>JADLEZ010000083.1 GCA_020845855.1 Burkholderiales bacterium | reverse complement strand
GCCGGAAACAGCGCGCAACAACGCGCGTCGTGCGCACACCGTCACCTTCGATCGCGTTGTGCATCGTGTGCTAGAGCACCTTGAGCAGGACCGCGCCGGGCTCGACCAGCACCGCTTCCGCGGAAATCGGGCTGCCGCTTTCGAAGCGCATTTTCTTCTCGTCCGCGTTGTATTGCAGGCCGCGGCGGTGGTAGACGAGCACGTAGTCGCCCGCGTGCAGCGCGGACGGCGGGGGCAGCGCGTTGCGGAAGGGGTCGAAGTACACGTTGTGCGGGTACAGGTGGTACGCGGCGCGGCCGCGGAAGTAGGCGGCGTCGGCGACGACGAACACCCGCGTGGGCCGGGCCGGCAGCTTGGCGCGGACTCTCTCGACAAAGGCGAAGAGCGCGCCGTCTTCGGCTGCGAGGTGGCGCTCGCGCCAATCCTTGCCTCCGTATTGATCGCGCGTCTGACTCACCTGGCGCGCGAGGTTGGCGGTCCATTGCGCGTCGAGGAGCGCCCAGGCGGCGAGGAACAGGAGAGCGGCAACCGCGGGCAGCGCCGCAAAGCGGCGCGCGCGGCGCGCGAACAGCGCCCACACGCCGAGCGCGATGACGGCCGCGATCACGAGCAGTGTGGGCAGCGGGAGCTCCTGCACCTCTGCGCCGCCGGTGATGGTGTTGATCGACGTGCCCGACCAGCGCTCGAACGCGAGCCACTCGCGCGCGCGATCCGTGAGCTGCCCCCACGCGCCGCCGGGCTTGATCGCCACCCCGGTCACGCGAGCCGGCTGCGGCAGCGTCCCGCGCACCTCGAGCGCGATGCCCAGGATGCGGCCGATCCATTCGGGGTTGCTCGCCATGACCAGCGGCGCGAGCCCGCCCGCGGTCACGGTGACCGGCGCCACGTTGACCTTGTTCGGCGCGTAGTCGCTGCGCCAGAGGAAGCGCACGTCGGCGTTCTGCGGAAAGCCGAAGCCGTTCCACGCGACGATGGGGTACTCGGCCGAGCGGAAGTTGGTGTTCGCGG
Source organism: Burkholderiales bacterium (assembly GCA_020845855.1). Lineage (GTDB taxonomy): Bacteria > Pseudomonadota > Gammaproteobacteria > Burkholderiales > Casimicrobiaceae > VBCG01. The sequence continues at coordinate 1,500 of JADLEZ010000083.1, read as the reverse complement.
TCAGCCGCGCCACGCCGCTGCCGTCCACCGCGGTGATGGCGATCGCGTCACCGTCCGGCACGCCGGCGCCGAGCGTGAGCGACAAGCCGCGCGCGCCGATCGCCTGCGTAGTGGCCGAGGGAAACCACGAGCCCGGCACGCTCAGCACCAGGTAGACGGCAAGGCACGCAAGGAGCGCGAGCGCGAACAGCGCGAGCGCTGCGCGCGTGCCGGAACGCGGCGGCGGTGATTCGGCGGACGGTGCGGTCAGCGGGCGTTGCGGCTCGTCAGGATGTGCCAAAGCGTGAGCACCAGGATGCGCAGGTCGAACCACAACGACCAGTTGTCGATGTAATACAGGTCGTATTGTATCCGCTGGGAGAGGTCGCTATCGCCACGTAAATCGTTCACCTGCGCCCAGCCGGTGATGCCGGCCTTGACCAGGTGCTTTTGCATGTAGCCCGGGATCTCCTGGCGGAAGCGCTCGACGAATTCCGGCCGCTCCGGCCGCGGGCCCACGAGCGACATCTCGCCGCGCAGCACGTTCACGAACTGCGGCAGCTCGTCGAGGCTCGTGCGGCGCAGGAACGAGCCGAAGGGTGTCGCGCGCCGCTCGCCGTGACGCGACCACACCGGTCCGCTCGCGGCCTCGGCGTCGACCGGCATGGTGCGGAACTTGAGCATGAGGAAGCGCTCGCCGTTCCAGGTGACCCGCTCCTGGCGGTAGAGCACCGGACCGCGCGAGCTCGCCTTGACGCCGAGCGCGATCAGCAGCAGGAAGGGCGAGGCGAGCACGAGGAACACGCCCGCGAGGAGGTAATCCTCGATCGCCTTGAGCACGCGGTTGATGCCCGACATCGGCGTCTCGGTGAGCGAGATCACCGGCAGCCCCGCGACGTCGGTCAGCGAGTGGTTGAGCAGGTGGAAGCTGTAGATGTCGGGCACGAAGCGGATCTCGACCGCGTGCTCGCGCAGCATGGTGAGGATGCCGCGGATGCGGCTTTCCGCGCGCAGCGGCAGCGCGATCCATACCTGATCGATGCCGCCGCTCGCGACATCGGAGCGCAGGCGCTCGTCGATCGGCTGGACCGGCCGTCCCGCGACGGCGCTGCCCGCCTTGCCCGCGTCGTCGTCGTAGAACGCGAGCACGTTGAAGCCCGCCCACGGCGACCCCGCAAGCCGCGCGGCGACCGTCGCACCCAGCGTGCCGGCGCCGACGATGGCGATGTGGCGCTGGTTCAACCCGCGCACCCGCAGCGTGCGCAGGAGGATCCGGACCGTCATGCGCACCGCGGTGGTCGCCGCGAACCCGCCCACAAGCCACGCCGTGACCCACACGCGCGAGTACGTGATGCCCAACTTGGTCGCGAACATCGCGATGCCCACGAGCGCGGTAAGCACGAGCCACGCGAGAGTCAGCCGGCGCAGCTCCTCGGCGAGCCCGGCGCCGCGCTGCGGCTCGTACAGGTTGAACAGCGGGAACACGGCGGCCACGGCGAGCGCGCCCACCGCGAGGAACAG
>JADLEZ010000082.1 GCA_020845855.1 Burkholderiales bacterium | reverse complement strand
TGACTTTCTCCTTGTATTCACACCCGTGGGGCATCTGCGTGCCCCGGTTGAGCGAAGATGAAGCACTCGTGCGGGCGGATGGATACCCGCACCGAGTCCGACTCCGCGCAGGACGCGGAGCCGATCGCCCTGATCTGCGCGTTATCGACAGCCAGCAGGAACTCGTGATGAAGCCCCAGATACGACTTCGCCTTGATGGCGGCGCCGAAGACGGAGTCGCCCGCGTCCTTCGCGCCCTGTCCGGTGCCCAGCCGCGTGCTCTCCCTTCGAAAGCACGCCAAGGCGCGCCCGCCCGCTTGCAGCGACTGACCGCCCATGACCAATCCCCGGATGCGCTCACCCCCGCCAAGGGTGAGCTCCGCCGTGAGCGCCCCGCCATCGCCCGGCGCGATCGAGGTGACAACGCCCTCGAGCATGTTGAGACCGAGAAACTTCGCCACGAAGACGGTGGGCGGCCGCTCGAAAATATCCTCCGGAGCGCCGACCGCTTCGACCCGACCCCGGTTCATGATCACGATCTGCTTCGCCAGCGCGACCGCCTCTATCTGATCGTGAGTGACGTAGACCGCCGTGAACCCGAGGCGCTCCTGCAGCACCTTGAGCTCCAGGCGCATTTGCTCGCGTAGCTGCGCATCGAGGTTGGACAGCGGCTCATCGAAAAGAACCAGGCGCGGCTCGTGGACCACGGCCCGGGCAAGCGCGACGCGCTGTTGCTGGCCGCCGCTGAGCTGAGTCGACGGAGAGTCGCGCCACTGTCCCAGTCCGACGATCTCCAGGATGCGCTCGACTCGCTTCGTCCTTTCCGCTGGGGGCACGCGCCGCAGCTTGAGCGGAAATCCCACGTTCTCGGCAACCGTCATGTGCGGCCAGATGGCGTACGATTGGAATACGACACCCAGATCGCGCTGCTCCGGCTTCAGGTTGATGCGCCGCTTCGAATCGAAGACCACCCGCCCGCCGATGGAGATGGCGCCCGCTTCCGCTTCTTCGAGGCCGGCGATGCAGCGCAGCATCGTGGTCTTGCCGCAGCCGCTCGGGCCGAGCAGGGCCACCGTGCTTCCCCGCGCCGCCTCGAACGAGATGGAGCTCAGCGCCTCGAAGCCGCCATAGACCTTCCTCACCTCGCGGACGCTTATCGAATTGTGATCGGCTGACGTGGGCATGCTTGCGGTCAATTCTCGATCGCGGCGATGCGCAGGGTTCGAAGAAGCGCGAAGGCGCCGGTAAGAAGCGCGATCTGAATGACCGCCAGCGCCGCTACGTACCCCGTGCTCCGATCGGCGAGAAGGAGCAGCGCCACGCTCAGCGTCTCGGTTCCACGCGTGTAGAGCAGGATGGTCGCTCCGAGCTCCCGCACGAAGATGATCGCGAGCGTGATCCATGCCGCGACCAGGCTCGGCTTGAGCAGCGGCAGCAGGACATACCACAGGCTCTGCAGCAGGTTCGCGCCACAGCATCGGGCGCTTTGCTCGAGCTCGGGATTGATGGCCAGCATCATGGCCGAGATGTTCTTCGTCGCATAGGGAAAGAAGCGCGCGATGTAGGCGACGAGAATGAGCGTAAGCGTTCCGTACAGCGGCGTCCGGACTGCCACGATAAGGAAGGCCACGCCGAAGATGATGGGAGGAATGCCGAGCGGAAACGACAGGACGGCATCGACCATCGAGCGCGACCGATGAGCGCCGCCGCGCAGGTAGTAGGCCTGAAACAGTCCGATCGCCACCGCGAGCGTTGCGCCGCCGCCCGCGAGTATCAGGCTGTTGGTGATCGCGTCGCGAGTCAACACGCTCTCGAACAGAACGAAGTGGTAGTTGTGCAGGGTCGCTTTCGCCGGCTCGAAGACGCCGGTCCACATCGGGGACAGCGACACCAATATCAGGGTGAAGATCGGCAGCACGATTGCCGCGCCGATGTACGCGAGCTCGAGCGCGAGCGCTGCCGCCTTGCCCCAACCCTCGAGATGTATCGTGCGCGGGCGGTAGCCCTTTCCCGTGACGGTGTCGAACCGGCGCTTGTTGAGGTATCCGCGCTGTACGAGCGTCAACGCCACCGTCACCACGACAATCACGATTCCCAGGGATGCGGCGCGCCCGAAGTCCGTTGGATACTGAATGAACTTGTAGATCTCCGTAGGTATCGTCGGAATGCCGCTCGGCAGCGACAGTGCGAGCGGCACGTCGAACAGTCCGGCGCTCGTCACGAAGACGATCAGCGCGCCCGACATGAGCGCAGGGGCCATGAGCGGCAGCGTAATGTGCCGGACTGCGTACAGGAATGACGATCCGTGAACGCGCGCGGCGTCTTCGAGTGCGCCGTCCATCTGCCGCAAGGGCCCGATCACGAACAGATAGACATAGGGTGCGTAGAAGAGCGTCAGCACCCAGATGACGCCGCCCAGGCCATAGATGTTGGGGAGCTGCAAGTCCACCCCAAGGTAGCGCTCGACCGAGTTGTGAACCAGGCCGCCGTAGGGAGCGGCAAGATAGATCCAGCTGATCGCGCCGACGTAGGGCGAGAGAAAGAAGGGGACGAGATTCAACGTCTCGAAAGCGCCGCGACCCGGCAGGTCCGTGCGCGACACGATCCAGGCCAGCACGAAGCCGAGGATCGTGCTGAATATCGTGACGGCGACGCCGACGACGAGGGTATTGATAGTCGCGTCGAGGATGCCCTTGGTGCGGAAGAGCGCCATGAAGTTCGCAAGCGAGACGACGATGTCGTCACGACCCGGGAGAACGAGGCTTTGTGCGAGCATCGCCGCGAGAGGCCCGGCGATGAGGACGACGCCGAGAGCGACGGCCAGGCCGGGGAGGGCCGACCCACCGGACTGCAGCAGTTTGGATAGCGTGGACCGCAAGTTCGGCGTGACCTCGAGTGCCCGGGCTGTGAGCTACTTACGGCGCGCGCGCGCTGCCGCCACGAGATGAAGGTCGACGCGCTGCTCGAGCTCGGAGGCCTCCCGGGCGGTCCACGAGCGGAAGCCCATGCCCTTCGCCATGCCTGTCTCGCCGGCGGCCACCTTCGCACGCAAGTATGGATGCGGTCCGGGCGAGCGATCGAGATCGGCGATCAGCACCTCGTGAACCGCGAGTGTGAGGTCGAGGCCGACGAGATCGGACTGCTCGAGCGGACCCAGTACCGCGAGGCGGGCGCCGAAGCCCTCCTTGACGACGCGGTCGAGGGTGCGCGCGTCGCACACACCCGCCGCCACCAGCGCGATCGCCTCGCGCTTGAGCGCGTGCTGAAGGCGGTTGCCGATGAACCCCGGGATGTCGCGCCGGACATGGACGGGCGACATGCCGATCGACTCGAGCAACGCCATCGCGCGGGATACCGCGTCGTCGCCCGTGCGCGACGCCTGGACGACCTCGACGAGCGCGACGAGGTGCGGCGGATTCCAGAAATGCATGCCGAGCACTCGTTCCGGGGTTTTCAGCCCGGCCGCGATGTCACCGATCGGAATGGCCGAGGTGTTCGTCGCGAGCAGCGCCTCGCGGCGCGTCGCGGCCTCGAGGCGCGCGAAGACCTCGCGCTTCTGCTCGCGCCGCTCGGGCACCGCCTCGATCACGACGTCGGCGCCGGCGGCGGCATCCTCGAGGTCCCGCGCGCAGCGCAGGTTTGCCGCCGCCCCAGGATCGACGTCCAGCAGCCGGCAATACTCGCGGATCGTCTCCGGCGCTTTTGCGAGCGCTTCGGAAGAGGTGTCGTGCAGCGCTACCGGGTGGCCGGCGGCGCAGAACACCTGGGCGATACCGCAGCCCATGCGCCCGGCGCCGAGCACCGCGATATGGGACTTCGTCATCGGAACGCAAAGCACATGGACTTAGACCCCCAGGCGTCAAAAAATCCTAGGAGCTCGGCGTGGTGTCGTCCAGTGACGAATTTTCAAGGAGGTATTCCCCTCGGTCATGCCTGCGGCCGCAAGCGCTGGTGCAGCGCCCGGACGAGCATTGCCGTGAGCGGGGAGGGCTGCGGCGCCTTGCGATAGACGAGCCCGGCTGGGGACCGCCAGAACGAGCCCCGGATCGGAACCTTCCGCAATCCGAGCTGCACGGCGCGCTCGAGCACGTGCGTGGAGAGGTTCGCGATGAAATCGCCGGCGCGCAGGAGCGAGAGCACCATCTCGAGGGAGCTCACCTCCACCGCGTGCCCCGGCGATTCGATGCCGTGCGCGGAGAAGTACTTCTCCATCCATGACAGCCCTGCGTAATCCTGCGTAAAGCCCACGAACGGATACCTTGCAAGGTGCGCCGGCTCGACCTCGCGCTGGCGGAGCAGCGGATGGCCCCGGCGCGCGACCAGGACGTGCTCGTTATCGAGGAGCTCTTCTTTGACGAGATCCGGGTGATCCGGAAAGTCGAGCGTCGATCCGACGAGGTCGAGCTCGCCTTTGAGGAGCGCCGGAAGCAAGGTGTTGAGCACGCCGGAGACGATTCGCACCTGCGCCTTCGACTGGCGCTGCACGATCTGCGCGATCACTTCGGGCAGGACGTACACCGACCACATCGGGCCGATACCGATCGTGATGGTGCCGAAGCCGCCTTCGCGCAAGACCTTGAGCTCGGCGCGTGCGCTGCGCGACTCGAGGTCGATGAGCCGAGCCCGTCGTCCCAGCGCGATCGCATAGGTCGTCGGCACCATGCCGGACGTCGTGCGCTCGAACAACGGGACACCGAGCTCGTCCTCGAGCTTCTTCAGGTTTTTCGACAGCGCGGACTGCGTGACGCAGAGTCTGTCGGCGGCGGCGGTCAGTTTGCGGTGCTCGAGAACCGCGAGGAAGCCCCGCAGCAGGTTGGAGTCGAGCAGGTCCACGAATCGATCCGGGTTTCTTTGCGAGGCCGAATGCGCCATGTTACGCTGCCGCCGACGATCTCTTAAGACGTCTTGTCCTCGCCACACGTCAGCCCAGGGGAGTGCGGGTCGTGCAGGATGCGGCAGTGCCGGTGCGCGCCGAGCGTTTGCGTAAGAGCTTCGCCCGCCACGGCGAAGGCAGCCTCGCGGCGGTCGACGACGTCGATATCGTCGTTGCTCCCGGTGAGTTCCTGACGCTCCTCGGCCCCTCGGGGTGCGGCAAGACCACGACGTTGCGGATGATCGCGGGCTTCGAGGAGCCCGACCACGGACGAGTCCTGATCGGCGACGAGGATGTCACCGAGTTGCCGATCTACCGGCGCAACATCGGCTTCGTCTTCCAGAGCTACGCACTGTTTCCGCACCTTCGCGTCTTCGACAACATCGCCTACTCGCTGCGGGTGAAGCGGCTTGCGCGTGCCGAGGTGGGCCGGCGCGTCGACGATGCGTTGCAGATGGTGGGCCTCGGCGGCTACGGCAGCCGCTACCCGAACCAGCTCTCCGGAGGCGAGCAGCAACGCGTCGCGGTGGCCCGGGCGGTGGTCATGCAGCCGCGGGTCCTGCTGTTCGACGAGCCGCTGTCCAACCTGGACGCGAAGCTGCGGGTGCAGATGCGGCTCGAGCTGCGCCGCCTGCAGCAGGAGCTGCGCACGACGACGATCTACGTCACGCACGATCAGGAGGAGGCGATGGCGATCTCCGACCGCATCGTGGTGATGGAGCGCGGGCGTGTCGTGCAGGCGGGAACCGCCGAGGAGATCTACTACGACCCGAGCTGCGACTTCGTCGCCCGCTTCATCGGGCGCATCAATGCCATTGCCGGCGTCGTTGCCGACGCCTCCGCGGATGCCGTCGAGGTCGAGGCCCTGGGCGTGAGGCTCCGCGCGCGAGCAGACCGCAGCCGGCCGATCGGCACGCCGGTGACCGTGCTGGCGCGACCCGAGTCGGTCGTGATTGCCGGCGCGTCGGGATCGGGCATTCGCGGCGTGATCAAGGAGCGGATCTTCCTCGGCGAGAAGATCGAGTACCTCGTCGATGCCGGCGGGCTGACCGTCCAGGCAGCGGTCTACAAGCCGATGGGCATGAAGCCGTTCGACGTCGGCGAGCCCGTCACCCTCGACTTCGACGACAAGCAGTTGCGGGTGGTCGATGCCGCCGTCGCTGCCGAGTGAATCCGGAACCTGGGCCGGATGCGGGCGCATCCGGATGATTGCATCACCTTAAGCTCACTAAGGAGGACAGATGTCGAGGACGTGGAGCACGAGAGGAAAGTTCGCGGGAAGGTTGCGGCACGCGTTGGTGCTGGCCGCGGCGATGGCGGCGAGCGCAGTGGGGGCGCAGACGCTGAACGTCTACACGGCGTGGCCGGAGTCGCTGGCGCAGCCCCTGTTCGACGGGTTCACGCAGCAGACGGGAATCAAGATCGACTTCATCCGCATGTCCTCGGGCGAGATGCTCACCCGCGCCACCGCCGAACGCAACAACCCGCGCGCCGACGTGATGTTCGGAGGTCCCGGCGACACCTACGCAGCGGCCAAGGAGGCCGGAATCCTCGAGCCGTACAAGCCGGCGAGCTGGGACAAGATCCCCGATCACTTCAAGGACAAGGACGGCTACTACGTCGGCTTCGCCGCCAACCTGCTCGTGTTCATGACCAACAATGCCTTCCTGAAGGAGAAGGGGCTGAAGCCGCCCACCTCGTGGGCTGACCTCCTCGACCCCGCCTACAAGGGGCAGATCCAGACCGCCGACGCCCGCACCTCGGGCACCGCGATCACCCGCATTCTGTCGATCTACTACGCGATGGGCAGCGACGAGGCGAAGCTGCTCGACTACCAGAAGAAGCTCCACGCCAACATCCAGAGCTACACCAAGGCCGGCGGCGGCGGAACCGTACCGGTGGCGATGGGCCAGGCGGCGACCGGGATCTTTCACATTCCCGAGGCGATGGCGACCCGGCAGAAGGGCTACGACGTGGTGATCACCACGCCGCGCGAGGGCGTTGCCGCGGCGATCGAGGCGGTGGCGATCATCAAGAATCCCAAGAACCGGGAGCTTGCCCGCAAGTTCGTCGAGTACGCCGCGTCGCCGGCGATGCAGAACCTCTTCGCCAAGCACGGCACCGGCGTGCTGCCTACGCATCCGGATGCGATCGTCGATCCTACCGCCGCCGAGTTGGCGCGCCAGGCCAAGTTCATGCGGGTGGATCTGGACTGGGTCGGCAAGAACCGCAAGCGGCTGGTCGAGCAGTGGGTGAACGAGGTGATCCGCTGAATCCCCTTGCATGAGATGGGCGCGGCTGCCCCGCCGCTTGGTGGCGCGCTGCCGGTCCCACCCGCAAGGCGGCGCCGGGGCAGTCGCGGGATCGCCCCGGCGCTGGCCGTGCTGTGGGCGGTGGTCATCGCCTTCATCCTCTACCCGCTCGCACGGCTGACGGTACGCGTCTTCACCGGTCCCGAAGGCCCGACGCTGGCGCACGTGCAGGCGGTGGGCAAGCAATGGATCACCTGGGCGGCGTTCAACAACAGCCTCCTCTTGGCCGCGGCGGTCGGCACGTTGGGTACGGTACTGGGCGTAGCCTTCGCCTTCTTCGCCGCCCGCGCGGACGTCCCGCGGGCCGTACAGCGACTCCTCGATATCGTCGTGCTGCTGCCGCTGGTCTCGCCGCCGTTCACGGCTGCGATCGCCATCATCCTCGTGCTCGGACCCAAGGGACTCATCTCGAAGTACATCGGCGACGTTGGCGGCTTCTCCGTCTACGGGCTCCCTGGGACCATCCTCTCCGAGACCCTGACCTACTTCCCGCTCGCCTACCTCACGATGAAGGGCGTGCTGGCCAACATCGATCGTTCGATCGAGGACGCAGCCTACAGCCTGGGGGCGCGGCGCTTGCGCGTGTTCCTCACCATCACGCTGCCGCTCGCGACACCCGGCATCGCGAACAGCTTCCTGCTGGTCTCCGGGGCATCGCTCGCGGACTTCGCGACGCCGTTGGTGCTCGGCAGCACCGCGTTCCCGGTGCTGCCCACCCAGGCGTTCCTGCAGATCACCGGGCTCTACGACATCGAGGGCGGGGCGACGCTCGCATTGCTCCTCCTGTTTCCGGCGCTGGGCGTGTACCTCGCGCAGCGCTACTGGGTCGGCGAGCGCTCGTATGTCGTCGTCACCGGCAAGACGACGGCGCGCAGGTCGTTGCGAAGCGTGAGCACGCCCGCGAAGCTATTGCTGGCCGCGGTCTGCGCGTGCGTCATCGCCTTCGTCGTGCTGTTCTATGGAGTCATCCTCGCCACGTCGCTGGTGCGTGCGTTCGGCGCGGACAACACGCCCACCCTGCAGCACTACCTGTACGTGTTCACGCGCGGCATGAAGGCGGTGACCGACACCCTGATCATCGCGGGCCTCTCCATGCCGATCGGAGGACTCTTCGCCGTGGTCTTGGGCTATCTCATCGTGCGCTTTCGCTTCCGCGGCCGGCGCACGCTCGAGTTCGCCGCGATGCTGAACTACGCCCTGCCGGGAACGATCGTCGGGATCGCCTACCTGGTCTCGTTCAACGACCCGCCGTTCGAGTTGACCGGGGGGCTCGCGATCCTCGTCATCTGCTACGTGTTTCGCTACAGCCTCGCCGGCATGCGCGGCACCACCGCCTTGCTGCACCAGGTCGACAAGTCGATCGAGGAGGCCTCGGGCAGCCTGGGCGCCAACCGCATTGCCACCTTTCGCCGGATCGTGCTGCCCTTGGTGCTGCCGGCGCTGGCCGCCGGGATGACGGTGCTGTTCATCCGCGCGATGACGGCGATCAGCGCCACGATCTTCCTCGTCTCGGTGAAGTGGTCGCTGGTCACCGTGCGCATCCTGGAGGGCATCACCAACGTCGAGCTCGGCCAGGCCTCGGCATTCTCGATCATCGTCATCCTGATCGTCTTCCTCGCCGTCGCCGTGATGAATCTCGTCCTGCGCCTGCTCGGCGCGTCGCGCGGGCAGCAGGCCGGGGCGCTCTTCAGCGGTTGAGTGGGCGCCTTCAGACGAGCTCGCGCCTCGCGCGCAGGAGCAACGCGAGGCCCGCCAGCGCGAGCGCGCCGGCGGCGAGTGGGGCGAACGACATCGCGGGGATGCCGGTCGTGTCCCAGGCGATGCCGCCGACGATCGCGATCGCCACCGCGCCGCCGTAGCTCAAGGTGAACGTGCCGGCGGCGGTGCGCGCGACGTCCTCGGGCTTGCACAAGAGCGGCGGCAGCATGAGGGCGAGGATCAGCGCGCCCGCGTCGGAAAAGCCGAGGGCGGCGGCCCACCACAGCGTGCGCGCACCGACGTCGAAGACGAGGCCCAGGATCGCGGCCAGCGAGATCGCGCCGGACACGAGGTACGGCCACGTCTTGCGCTGCAGGCGATCGGCCGCCGCGAGCAGCAGCAACGAGGCCGGGATCTGGCCGAAGTTCAGTGCCGCCAGCGCGCCGCCGATGAGGTCCGGCCGGCCCTTGCTCGCGAGATAGATGGGAAGGAAGGCGTTGGCGCTGAAATAGATGCCGTTGATGCAGCAGAAGAGCGCCCCCAGGCGCCACACGAGCCCCTTGTGCCAGTCGGGAAGCCACTTCCCCGGCACGGTGTCGGGAGCGCGCGGCGCCGGCGCCTCGCGGGGAGCGAGCCACCACACGACGAGGGCGATCGCGGCGATCGGCGCCGACCAGAACACGAGCGAGCCGCGCCAGCTTCCCCCCATGAGCGGCAGCACGAGAGCGATCGTGAACAGCGTCGGGAACACCTCGCCCACCAGGAGGCCGTTGGTGTACAGCGCGGTGCCGAGACCGATGCGCCGGGGCAGCCAGGCGCGCACGATCGCGGGCATGATCGGCTGCAGCATGGCCACCCCGGCCGACATCACGATCGTCGCGGCGAGGAGCGCGGCGAACGAGCCGGTCGCGCCGCGCAACGCCGAGCCCGCGGCGGTGATCAAGAGCCCGCCCAGCAGCGCGTGCAGGAGCCCGAGCCGCGCGACCAGCAGCGAGCCGGCGAGCGAGGCGACCGCGAACAGCGCCGGCGGGATGCTCGACAGGATCGCCACCTCGGTGGCCGACAGCGAGAAGTCGTCGCGGACCAGCGCGAGGATGGGGGGTACGGCGAGGATCGTGAGCCGCAGCGCGTTACCGGCAAGCCACAGCAGGAATCCGGCTAGTATCGCGTGGGCCGTGGCCGATCGCGCCGGCGCAGTCGAGGACGAAGACATGGGGAACATCGAAAGGCGGGCGCCGCTCGTCGAAGGGTCGGCGGCGTTCTTCGGTCGTCACGGTATTGTAGACCGCCGCGCGTTTCGCCTGCCGCGGCGCCTCGCTTCGCTCACCCTCTCCCCGCGAGCGGGGAGAGGGCCGGGGTGAGGGGAACGCGTCAAAAAACTGCCTCGCGCGTGGCGCGCGGCACAATGGGACCATCAGTATGCCAGTGAAAGCTTCGCCGATACGCCGCTGGCTCGCCGACGCCGCTGCCCGGATCGACGCCGAGTTGGGAGCGGCCAGGATCGAGTGCGTGGTCCTGCCGCCGCTCGTTCGCGACCCGGGCAAGGAGGGCGAGTTCTGCGCGGTGCAGCTCGACGACGGCAGTGTGGGCCTCGCATTCGTGCTGCTCGGGCAGACGCTCGAAGAGCTGCGCGGTCGAAGCGAGCCCAAGGGCCGGCCGGCTGCCGAGCTGGTGCGTGGTTATGCCTCCGACGATCCCGTGGCGCGCGCGCCCGGCCTGGCCGCGATCAACGCGCTTGCGCGGCGCCTCTACGCTCGGGCGGGGTTCGCGCCGGACGATTCGGTCGACTCCTTCGGCTCGCTTGCCCTGGCGAGCGGCGACCGCCTCGGCATGGTCGGGCATTTCGGGCCGCTCATCCGCGGCGCGCGTGCGCTCGGCGTGCCGGTGACGGTGCTCGAGCTCGATCCCAGGCTCGTGCGCGAGGAGCCCGGGCTCGCGGTGACGCTCGACGCCCGCCGGCTTGCCGGGTGCAACAAGATCGTCGCGACCAGCAGTGTGCTCCTCAACGATACCTTCGAGCAGGCGCGCGCGGCCTGGCGTCATGCCGACTCGGTGGCGATCGTGGGTCCGTCCGCGGGCTGCCCGCCCGATCCGCTCTTCGCTGCCGGCGTCTCGACGGTCGGCACCACCTGGGTCGTCGATCCGGAGGCCTTTCTCGCGCGTCTCCGCGCGGGGCAGAGCTGGGGCGCATCGTCCCGGAAAGTCACGCTGACGCGGGCCGGCTATCCCGGGCTCGACCTGCTGCTGCAAACGTGCAACGCGGCTCGCTGACGATTACCGCTTCCGGAAGCGCGTTCGCCGATAGGCTAAGATCGCGCGTGTGAGGATCTGCATCGTCTCCGACAGCCACGATCGCGCCGATGCGCTCGCGGCGGCAGTCAATGCCGGCAAGGCCGCCGGCGCGCAAGCCGTGATCCACTGCGGCGACGTGATCGGCACGCAAACGCTGGGCGCGGCGCTCGCCGCGGGCCTGCCCACCCACGTGATCCACGGCAACAACCTGGGCGACCCGGTGTCGCTCGCGCGCTGGGCGCGCGACAGCGGCGGGCAGCTGACGTACCACGGCGCCGACGCGCGGCTCACGCTCGGCGGGCGGCGGGTGTTCGTCGTCCACTATCCGGAATACGGCCACGCCTTCGCCTGCACCGGCGACTGGGACGTGGTCTTGTGCGGCCACTCGCACGCGGCCGGCATCGACGAGGTCGCCAACGTGAAGGGTGGGCGCACCTGGCTCGTGAACCCCGGAACCGTGGCCGGGCTCGCCGCACCCGCGACCTGGGCGCTCGGCGACCTCGCCACGATGCGTTTCGAGGTTTTCTCGATGGGCCCTTGATCGATCGCAAGCTCGCGCCGCGCGCCCCCAATTACAATTGCCGTGCTCCCAGGGAGGGAATCGATGTTCACCGTGAATCCATTCGCCCAGCTCGCGCTCTCGCCGGCGCTGATGCAGGGCTACGTCATCGTCATGGTCCTGCTGGTCGTCGCCGGCACGATCCTCGACGTCGTGCACAAGGGCAGCGCCCGCTACTTCTTCGACAACATGCGCAGGTCGCGGGGCAAGGGGGTCCAAGTCGGAGGCGGCACGCTCCTGGCGATCGCCGTGCAGACCGGCGTCGTGGACGTGCTCGCTTCGGGAGAGTTCTGCAACGCGCGCCGCCGGATCGCGCACCTGCTCACCATGTACGGGTTCGTGATCTACGTCGTCGCCACCGCGGTGATGGTCTTCATGTATCCGACGCCGGCCACGCCCACGCCCGCGTGGCTGCCGCAGCTATGGTGGCTCGGCGCGCTGATGGTCTGCGTGGGCGGCTACTGGTTCTGGTTCTTCATCCGCGTCGACGTCCTTGCCGAGGGTAATTCGCCCTTCCGGCTCGTGCGCGCGGACCTGTTCGTGGTGTCGCTGGTGGTGAGCGTGACGCTCGGCCTCGTCTGGGCGTTCCTGCAGGCGCGGGGCAGCGGTGCCGCGATGCCCGTGTTCGGCCTGTACATCCTCGCCACCACGGTGCTGTTCGCCGGGGTGCCGTGGTCGAAGTTCGCGCACATGTTCTTCAAGCCCGCGGCGGCGTTCGAGAAGCGGGTGTCCAGCGCGAACGGCACGCGCGCCAACCTGCCCGCGCCGGCCGACAAGCCCGAGCAGTTCGGCATCGCCCGCGGTCAGCCGCGGCATTACTAAGTTTAGAGAGAGCGACAATACATGCCAACCTTCGTTTACATGACCCGGTGCGACGGCTGCGGGCACTGCGTGGACATCTGCCCGTCCGACATCATGCACATCGACAAGACCTACCGGCGCGCCTACAACATCGAACCGAACATGTGCTGGGAGTGCTACTCCTGTGTCAAGGCCTGTCCGCAGAACGCCATCGACGCGCGCGGCTACGCCGACTTCGCGCCCTTGGGCCATAGCGTGCGGGCGCTGCGCGAGGAGGCCAAGGGGACGATCTCCTGGAAGCTCAAGTTCCGCGACGGCCGCGAGAAGGACTTCGTGTCGCCGATCCGCACCACGAAGTGGGGGTCGATCAAGGCCCCGCAGGAGTACGAGGCGCCGAAGCCCGAGGACTTCGCGAGCCAGGAGCTCGCGCACGAGCCGGCATCGCTCAAGGTCGACGGCCGCCTGCCGGCGCTGCGTCGTGACCAACTCAAGCAGGGAGTGGTGTGATGGGGCTGTTCGGAGGCAGGAAGACGGTCAACGTCGATGCGGACATCCTGGTCGTCGGCGGCGGCATGGCCGGCACCGGCGCCACCTACGAGGCGCGCCACTGGGGACGCGATCTGAAGATCGTGTGCGTCGAGAAGGCGAACATCGAGCGCAGCGGCGCGGTCGCGCAGGGTCTTTACGCGATCAACTGCTACATGGGCATGCAGTGGGGAGAGAACCAGCCCGAGGACCACGTGCGCTACGCCCGCAACGACTTGATGGGCCTGGTGCGCGAGGACTTAGGCTACGACATCGCGCGGCACGTGGACGGCACCGTGCACAAGTTCGAGGAATGGGGCCTGCCGATGATGCGCGACCCCAAGACCGGACGCTACCAGCGCGAGGGCAAGTGGCAGATCATGATCCACGGCGAGAGCTACAAGCCGATCGTCGCCGAGGCCGCGCGCAAGGCCGCTTCCGAAGTCTACAACCGCATCATGGTCACGCATCTTCTGACCGACGCCACCAAGCCCAACCGGGTCTGCGGCGCGGTCGGCTTCAACGTACGCACGGGGGACTACTACGTGTTTCGCGCCAAGGCGGTGATCATCGCCGCGGGCGGGGCGTCGCACATCTTCAAGCCGCGCGCCGTGGGCGAGGGCATGGGACGCACCTGGTACGCGCCGTGGTCGAGCGCGTCCGCGTACGGACTGCCGATCGAGGTCGGCGCCAAGATGACGCAGATGGAGAACCGCATCGTCCTCACCCGCTTCAAGGACGGCTACGGCCCGGTCGGCGCCTACTTCCTGCATCTTAAAACCTACACCGAAAACGGCTACGGCGAAGAGTACGAAAAGCGCTGGTACGAGGACACCAAGGCGCTGGTCGGCGACTACGTCGACCATCACCCGGTGCCGACGTGCCTGCGCAACCACGCCTTCCTGAAGGAAATGGCCGCGGGCCGCGGTCCGATCCGCATGGTGACCAAGGAGGCCTTCCAGGATCCGCACAAGGAAGTCGTGGGCTGGGAGAACTTCCTCGGCATGACCATCGGGCAAGCCGTGGTCTGGGCGGCGCAGAACATCGACCCCAAGTACATCAACCCCGAGCTCACCACCTCCGAGCCGTACGTGATGGGCTCGCACGCCACCTGCTCGGGTGCGTGGGCGAGCGGGCCGGAGGACTACGCGCCCGACGAGTACCAGTGGGGCTACAACCGCATGATGACGGTCGAGGGGTTGTTCGGCGCGGGCGATACCATCGGCGGCACCGCGCACAAGTTCTCGTCGGGGTCGTTCACCGAAGGCCGCATCGCCGCCAAGGCCGCGGTGCGATACGTGAGCGACCTCAAGAACGCCCAGCCGCAGGTAAGCGAAGAGGAAGTGCGCGAGCTCGAACGCACGATCTTCCAGCCGATGGAGCTATTCCGCGTGGGCCGCAACGAGATTGTCGCCGGGACGGTTTCGCCGAGCTACATCCTTCCGATCCACGCCCTGCAGCGTCTGCAGAAGATCATGGACGAGTACGTGGGCGGCATCAGCACCACCTACATGACCAACGGCCTGCTGCTCAACCGCGGGCTGGAGCTCATCGGCATGCTGAAGGAGGACGCGGTCAAGGTCGGCGCCGAGGACCTGCACCAGTTGCAGCGCACCTGGGAATTCCGCCATCGGCTGCTCGCGGCGGAGTCGGTGACGCGCCACACGCTGTTCCGCGAGGAGACGCGCTGGCCGGGCTACTACTACCGTGGCGACTTCATGAAGCTCGACGACGCGAACTGGCACTGCTTCACCTTGTCCCGCTACGACCGCCAAAGCGGCGAGTGGGCGATGGAGAAGGCGCCGGTGTACCACATCGTGGACTAACAGGTCGATGCAAAAGGCGTCCGAGCGGCCCTGAGGATGACGAAGGGGCGGCGTTGCGCCTTTTGCATCGAGGTTGATTCCAGGCGGTCGTCCTAGGGGCGGCCCGTCGGACGATCGCCGCAAACAGCACGAAACAACGCGTGTTGTGCGCACACCCACGCCTTCGATCGCGTTCTGCATCATGCTGCTGGAGCGCAGCAGCGGTCGACTGGCAGTCCGTCGAGAAAGTAGTGTCATCCCGAGCGAAG
>JADLEZ010000081.1 GCA_020845855.1 Burkholderiales bacterium | reverse complement strand
GTGCTGTCCGAGGAGGCCGGCCGCACGTTCCGTTTCGCCGACCAGGAGCGGTTGCACGAGGACATCATCGACGCCGGTCTCGCCAAGATCTACCGCGGTCACTTGAGCGTCGCGCAATCCATTGCCGCGGCGCGCGGCGTGGCGATCGAGACGGCGCTGCTCGATGGCAAGCCGCATGCGGCCATCGCGCGGCGCGTGCGCGACCTCGGGCCGGCGCTACTGGTGATCGGCAAGCTCGGCATCCATGCCGATCCCGAGCTCGACATCGGCGGCAACGCCGAGCGCTTGTTGCGCGAGGTCGACTGCGCGGTTCTCCTGAGCCAGCGCGCGCACCGGCCGCCCGCGGACACGGTCGCCGCGGTGACCACCGCCTGGACCGCCGAGGCCGAGCGGCGCGTCGAGCGGGTGCCGGAGTTCGCTCGCAGGATGGCGCGCATGGCGATCCTGCAGTTCGCCCAGGAGCGGGGCCACACGGTGATCACCGAACGAATGGTCGAGGAGGCCACCGCCGCTTTGTGCCCCGGCCGCGCCAAGGCAAGCAGCGGGCAGGCTGCCGGACACGATTCCAGCGGCAACGCATGAGTGACCCGGACGTCATCGTCTTGGGCGGAGGCGTTTCCGGGCTGGCGGCGGCGTGGTGGGTGGCGCGCGCCGGCTACGCCGTCGAACTCTGGGAGCGGGACGCCCGGCTCGGCGGCAAGATCGCCACTCGTCGAGCCGACGGCTACCTGACGGAGCGCGCCGCATCGATGCTGCTCAACTTCCGTCCCGAGGTGAGCGAGCTGCTCGCCGCGACCGGGCTCGATGCAAAGAGGATTGCGTGTCCGAGCGGCCCGCAGTACCAACGCTACCTGGTTCGCGGCGGCCGGCTCATGCCCGTTCCGATGCGGATGGGAGCGCTGATGCGCTCCCCGCTTTGGAGCTTGCGCGGCAAGTTGCGCGTACTCGCCGAGCCGCTCGTCCCGGCCGGCGGCAGTCCCGACGAGACGGTGAGCGAGTTCGTCGTCCGGCGCCTCGGACGCGAGGTGCTCGAGACGGCGATGGAGCCGTTCATCGCCGGCCCCCTCGCGTCCGATGCGGACCGGGCGAGCGCGCACGCGGTGCTGCCGCGGCTGGTGGCGCTCGAGCAGCGCTACGGCAGCCTCGTGATCGGGGCGGTCGTCCGCCGGCTCCTGCGGCGCGGCGCGGCGCCGGTGCGCGAGATGTTCTCCTTCGATGGCGGCATGGCGACATTGATCGGGGCGCTCGCCACGACTGCCGGCGTGC
Source organism: Burkholderiales bacterium (assembly GCA_020845855.1). Taxonomy (GTDB): domain Bacteria; phylum Pseudomonadota; class Gammaproteobacteria; order Burkholderiales; family Casimicrobiaceae; genus VBCG01. Next base: position 5,807 of record JADLEZ010000081.1, on the reverse strand, counting down.
GCTTTCGTGCGCGAAGCACTGCGCTGCGCGTCGAGCGTACGGCGTCGGGCTGGCGCGTCGATGGCCGCACGCCCGAGGGCGAGCAGTCGGCCCGCGCGCGGCACCTGGTGCTGAGCGTGCCCGCCCCGGCCGCCGCGGCGCTCGTTCGCCCGCTCGATGCGGAGCTGGGAGGCCTGCTTGGCGGCATCGACTACGGCGCGCTCGCGGTGGTGCATCTCGCATTCGATCGATCCGCCATCCGCCACCGGCTCGATGGATTGGGCTTCCTCGCCCCGCGCAGCGAAGGCGTGCCGCTGACCGGCTGCCAGTGGATGAGCAGCATGTTTGCGTCGCGCGCACCGCGCGACAAGGCGCTGCTCTCCTGCTACGTCGGCGGCGCGCGCGCACCGCACACGCGCGACTGGACCGACGGACGGTGCATCGACGCGGCGCTGACGGTGGTGGGTCCTCTGCTCGGAATCGACGCCGCGCCGCAGCGGGTGTGGCTCGACCGGCACGCGGCCGCACTGCCGCTCTATCATGGTGCGTATGCCGGGCGTCTGCAGGCGATTGGCGAGCGACTGCGCCGCTGGCCCGGGCTGCACGTGGCGGCCAATTACGCGGGAGGCGTGTCGGTCCGCGACCGCATCGCCTGCGCCCGCGCGCTCGCGCGCAGGATCGACGCGGCGCTCGCGGGACTGCGCACGCCGGCGGCAGGCGTCACGCTCGACTCGACGCCCGAGGCGGCGCTGGCGCAGGGTTTGGGATAGGATTCGTCGTGAGTTTGCCGGGCATCGCATGTCGATAGCGACCGGTCGCGGAGCGATTCATGCGACACCCCGTTCTCCGAGCCAACCCGCCGCCGCGCGACCGGCGCGGATGAGGAGCGCGACGTGCGCCCGGGAATCGAACCGGCGGGCGTCGACTGGCCGAGCGCGCCTGCGGCGGTGCGCGCGGCGGTCGCCACGCCTGCGGCTCGCAGTCGCACGGCGCGACAGGCCCTGTGGCCGGCCCTGGTCACCGGTCTCACGGTGGCGGCGGCGACGGTCGGGTTGTGGCAGGCGTTGCTCGCGCAGGAGCGGTTCGAAACGGAACGCGCCGTCGCGCTCAACCTCGAAACGGTCAGGAACGAGATCGGTTCGCGCATGGACTCGCGCATCCTCGCGCTGGTGCGCATGGCCCGCCGCTGGGAGACGCGCGGCCGGCCGCCGCGACCGGAATGGGAAGCCGACGCCGCGCTGTATCTCGGTCACGACGCGGGCTACGTGGCCATCGCCCGGGTAGAGGCCGATCTGCGCGCAACCTGGATCGTGCCGCAGCTGTCCGGGCGTGCGCCGGACGCAACGGAGCTCCTCGGCGCGCGCCAGCGCCCGGCACTCGAATCCGCGCGCGCGCACCGCGGCGTGACCCTCACGCATCCTTTCGATCTGCCCACGGCCGATCGGGCGGTCATGGTCAACGTCCCGGTCTTCCAGGGCGAGGCGTTCGACGGATTCATCGCCGGCGTCTTCCGGGTCCGGACCGCGCTCGCGACGATCCTGGTCCCCGCCATAGCGCCGCGCCACACGATCGCCGTTTTCGCCGGCCAGGAGGAGCTCTACCGTCGCGCCTGGGACGCCGGACGGACGGCCGAGGCGTGGGGTCAGGAAGCGGCCGTCGCGCTGCCCGGCGTCACTTGGCGTGTGCGCGTATCGCCCGCGGAGGATCTGGTCGCGCAGCGCTCGCCGCTCCCGCGCGCGATCCTGGCGGGAGGGCTCGCGCTCGCACTGCTGCTCGCCCTGACCGTGCGCTTCGCGCAGGTCGCGCGCCTGCGCGCGCGCGAGACCGATTCCGCCAACCGCACGCTCACGCGCTTGGTCGCGGAGCACGAGCTGGCCAACGACCGGCTGCGCAAGCTCTCGCGCGCGGTCGAGCAGAGCCCCACGATGGTCATCATCACCGACCGGGAAGGCGCGATCGAGTACGTCAATCCCAGGTTCACGCAGGTCACGGGCTATGCGCTCGACGAGATGGCCGGATGCAATCCGCGCCTGCTGAAGTCCGGCGAGACGCCGCCGGAGGAGTACCGGCGGCTCTGGCGAACGATCACCGCCGGCGGCGAGTGGCGAGGCGTGATCCGCAACCGGAAGAAAGGCGGCGAGCTGTTCTGGGTGCGCTCCGCGGTCTCCCCGATCCGCGACGCGCGGGAAGTCATCACGCACTTTCTCGCGGAGCAGGAAGACATCACCGAGCACAAGCGACTCGAAGAGCAAGTGGTCGAGCACAACCGGGAGATGGCCGAGAGCCAGGCCCTTGCCGCCATGGGCCGGGCGGCCAGCATGATCGCGCACGACCTGCGCAATCCGCTGTCCTCGATCAAGATGGGACTGCAGATCCTGAGCCGCAAGCCGGCGCACGGGGGCACCGCCGCCGAGCAGGAGCTGCTCGAGATCGCCCAGGGGCAGGTGCGCTACATGGAAGAGGTGCTGTCCGACCTGCTGAGCTACTCGCTTCCCGATGCACTGAAGCCGGAATGGCTGAGCATGGAGAAGCTTCTCGATACGGCGCTGATGCTTTCGCAAAAGGAGATCGAGGAGCGCAGGGTGCGGGTTACGACGCACTACCAACCGGGCCTGCCCTTGCTCTACGGCGACTCCAACAAGTTGCGCCAGGCGCTGACCAACCTGATCGTCAACGGCGCCCAAGCGGCCGACGGGGTGGCATCGTCGAATCCCACGCTCGTCGTCGATGCGCGGCTTAGCCTGGGCACGTCGGACCGGCCTTCCATCCAGATCGAGATCTGCGACAATGGATGTGGGATCGCTGCCGAGTGCGCGGATCGGGTATTCGAGCCGTTCTTCACGACCCGCGCCCAGGGAACGGGATTGGGGCTGTCGATCGCGAGGCGCATTATCGACCAGCACAAGGGGAGCATCCGCCTGCAGCCGGAACTCCCGCGAGGAACGCGCGTGACGGTCGTGTTGCCGCTCGACGCGGTCGGCATCCGGAACGGAGCATGAGCGCGAAGGGTAGTCCAGCGCGAATAAGCCCGCAGCGCGTGGCGCGGAGGGCATTCCCACCATGAGCACGTTCCTGATCGTCGACGACGACCTCGCGAGCTGCCGCACCCTGCAGCTGCATTTCCGTACCCAAGGGCACGAGGCCCACGTGGCGCACAGCGCGGCCGAGGCGCTCGCGGCCCGCGGCCGGATCGCGCCCGAACTGGTCATCCTCGACGTGAGGATGCCGGGGCGCAGCGGCCTGGACGCGCTGCCGGAGATCAAACAGGCGTTTCCGGCCGCGCACGCGATCGTCATCACCGCGTTTCACGACATGGAGACGACGATCCAGGCGATGCAGCGCGGCGCGGACGACTACATCCAGAAGCCGATCGATCTCGAGGAGCTGAACGCCGCCGTGGCGAAGTCGCTGCGCTACGCCCACGGCGACGCGCAAGGTGTGCTGGTCGCCTCCGCGAACCACGCGGGCGGCGATCGCGACAACATGGTCGGGCACAGCCGGGCGATGAAAGAGGTCTTCAAGACCATCGGGCTGGCGGCGTCGAGCGGCGCCACGGTGCTGATCACCGGCGAGTCCGGCACCGGAAAGGAGCTGGTCGCCCGCGCCATCCACCGCGCCGGGCTGAATCCCTCCGGCCCGTTTGTCGCGGTCAACTGCGCGGCGCTGGTGGAAACGCTGCTGGAGTCGGACATGTTCGGCCACGAGAGGGGTGCGTTCACCGGCGCCGTCGAGCGGCGCGCCGGCAAGTTCGCCTCGGCCCGCCACGGAACCCTGTTTCTGGACGAGGTGAGCGAGCTGTCCCATGCGATCCAGGCCAAGCTGTTGCGGGCGTTGCAGGAGAAGGAGTTCGTGCCGCTCGGTGCGCGGGAGCCCCAGAGCACCGACGCGCGCGTGATCGCGGCGACGAACGTCGACCTCGCCACCCGCGTGCGCGACGGCGTCTTCCGGGAAGACCTCTACTACCGGCTCCAGGTCATCAACATCCACCTGCCACCCTTGCGCGAGCGCAAGGAGGACCTGCACGACCTGGTCGAGGCGATGCTGGCGCGAATCAACCGCGAGATGCGCCGCCACGTGTGGCGGGTGGATCCGCAGGTGCTGCGCTGTTTCGAGGCGTACGGCTGGCCGGGGAATGTCCGCGAACTGGAGAATGCGTTGATGAAGGCGGTGGCCCTGTGCCCGGCGGACGTGATCACGTGCGACCTGTTGCCTGCGCAAATGTGCAGCACGCCTGCCGCGATCACGAGCGGCGACCGGCCGGAAGCCCAATGGCCGTTACGCGATGTGGAAAGGCTGCACGTCCTGCGCGTCCTGGAGGCGACGGGATGGCATCGCGGGCGCGCCTGCGAGATCCTCGGCATCTCCCGGCCGCGGCTGCGCCGGCTTATCAAGCAATACGGTTTCGCCGTTCCCGCGTGCGCGGCGGACGATACCGAAGAGCACGCGGACGACGCGCGAGCCTGACGGCGCGCGAGGCGCGGTCAGGCGGTCAGAGCGTGGCGTGCTCGACGATGTTCCGTGGGCATCGATAGTTGCGCCGCAGCTCGACCGTTGCTACCGGTCGCTCGATGTGGTCGGACAATCCGATGATGTAGTCGCAGTCGAGCGCCGGCACGAACGCCTTGATCTCGACAGTCTTCAGGTTCGACGAGCTTTGATCGGTACCACGAAGCGTGGCCGCTGGCGAGTGTCCGGTTAGAGGGTGGTCCGTAAGCCTTGGGGAAACGTATCGCGCTCCGGCCAGGCCGGGCACAGTATCTCGACCACGACCATGAGTTCGTCGAGTGCCCGAAAGGGATCCCGCTCCGGCAGCACGGAGGCGGGGATCCCGCCCTCGGCGGCGAATGGCGGTTCAGCGGATTTCGTGAAGGAGTTCATCGAGCAGGGGCTCGCGATCGAAGTGCTTGAAGTATCCGCGCACTTCCTGCATGTCCAGGGTCGCACGGTTGGCGCGCAGCAGAGCGCGAATGTCCTCGAGATCCCGCGTGCGCAGCGGATCGTTCATGAGCCCCTGCAGCTTGAAGCCGATCAGTCCTTCGGCGCTGACGACTCGCAGCGCGCCCAGTGGGGTGCGGAGCTCGACGGCTTTTGCCAGAAGGCGACGAGCGATCGGACGGCTCGCGTACAAAAAATCGGTGCGCTCGTCGCCGCGGGCGTAGTTGGCGGCGTCCGCACTTCGATAGAGACTCTTGTAGCCGAGTCGAGAGAGCTCGGCATCGATGTCGTCGGCTCTTTCGGCCTCTACGAGCAGGTCGACGTCCTGCGTCGCGCGGATTACCTTGTGCGGTGCGAGTGCTAGCCCGCCGATGAGCGCGAACTGTGCGCCGATGCCGTTCAATGCCGCGGCGACCTCGGCGATCTGCTTGCCGAGACGGGAGACAGGCACGGACGGGCGTGGCAAGGCTAGTGCCCCGTGCCGATCACGACGAAGCGAGCGGGATCCCATACTTCCGCACCCAGCGCCTCCAGCGTCGGCGCGGCGCGCCGCGGTCCGCCCGAGTCGTGCATCATGGCGAAGTCCACCCGGCAGGTGATGATCTCGCCCGGCTCGACGTGCGCGCGGGCCGCGGCGCGCGCCACGAGCATCTGCGTGAGCGTCTGCGGCCGCAGGGGAGCGGACATCGGTCGATGATAACCGAAGCTCACAATCCAAGGCGAGGCCCTGCGCATGCACGCCCTCCGGCGGCGAGATCTCGTGAATGTTGCGCAAGTGCTCCTGCAGCAGTGCGCGGATCGCGTCGCCTCGCAGGTCGTCGCGGCGGATTTCCATGAGCCATCGAGCCTAGCACGGCAGACGACCCTGCCGCGGCAGGTCAAAATGCCGAGAT
>JADLEZ010000080.1 GCA_020845855.1 Burkholderiales bacterium | reverse complement strand
TGGCGCGCGAGCGTAGCGAGATCCATCGCATCAGCGGACTCAAGGGCGTGGTCGCGCATCAGGTCTGGGCGCAGATCCTGACCGGAAGCGTATCGATCGAGAGCACCGCGCGGTCGCTGGATACCAGCGTGCGAACGCTGCAGCGGGAACTGAGCCGGGAAGGCGCCGATTTCCGTACGATGGTCAACGCTTTGCGCGGCAAACGCGCCGTGGAATTGCTGCGCGAGACCGACGCGTCGGTGACCCAGATCTCGACGACCTTGGGTTATTCAGCACCGCCTCATTTTGCGCGCGCGTTCCGCAAGGCGACCGGTGTCGGCCCCAGCGAGTTTCGGCGCAGATGCGCGCCAGGCGGCCGCAACGCAGGCGCTGACTCGCGGCCTGTTCGGCCGCTTTCGTGAGTGCTTGGGCGCCGATAGCGTCACCGGTAGCAGCGCATCGAGCGACGCCTAAGCCTAAGACTGCGATTCTGCGCTCGCGCCGCAGCGGATCTCGCGGACTGCTTGGTGCTCTCAGTGATCTGCAACGCTTTGCCCTGTGCAAGTTCCCCCGCAAGGGGCCTTCGCACGATTTACTTCCTGCACTTGCCGAGTTTGCCTTGGCGTAGTGGACATAGATGGAGGGCGCATCGGGCTTGGTGGCGCCGGTTCGCGTGCGGGTCGGGCGCAGCAGGGTCTGGGGAAGGCGCGATTGGGGTGGGGTTGGACGCGTTGAGCGACTGCCGGCTCTTCGAGTTTCCGATGGTCGCTGGGAGCCCCGAAGGTGGGCGTGAGGACCGGGTTCGACAGATCCGCCGTTGCGATCGCCATCACGCCCAGAAGCCCGACAAACGCTCCAGGAACCAGAACCCCGCGACCGTGCCGATGACATAGGTCGCCACCGGCAGCGTATGTCGGAGGACCGGACGTGGCAGCGGCAGGCGCCGCACCAGCGAGAGGACTGCGAGCACCACGGCAATGAATGCGAGCTGACCCACCTCCACCCCCGCGTTGAAGGCGAAGAGCGCAAGCGGCACATCGCCCTTCGGCAGACCGATCGCGGACAGCGCGCCGGCAAAGCCGAATCCGTGCAACAGTCCGAACGAGAAGGCGACCACCCATGGCCATTTCGCCGTCAGGCTCGGCTCACCGCGCCGGACCCGGAGGATCTCCGCGGCGAGCAGCACGATGCTGAGCGCGATCGCGGCCTCGACCGGCGGGCCCGGTACGCGCACCACGCCGAGCGTGGCGAGCGCCAGGGTGATCGAATCTCCGACGCTGGATCAGCCGCGCATCGCCCAGCCCAGCATCAGCATGCCGCTCGCCGCGATCCAGCTGCCCGCCACCCGCACCGCGATCCTGCCCCAGTGCGCGCGCACCTGCACGACGAGCGCCGCGGCGAGCACGACCAGCACGAATACCGCGCCCGTGATGGCGAGCGCGGCGAGAATCGCCGGCCCTGACCAGCCCATGCCGGTGCCGTTGAAGTAGCCCTGCAGCAGGCCGACGAGCGCGCACAGCGCAACCAGCGCGCGCTGCGACACCTTCGCGTCGGCCACGACGAGTCCTCCGAGCGCCAGGAACAGCAGCGCGGCGCCGGCGTTGCCGACAGTGATCGCGGACGCACCCAGTCCAAGGAGGCTCCCGACGAACCAAGCGGCCGGCAACGTGAACACGGCACGCCGGCTGTACGCCGCGCCGCGCAGTCCCGCGAGCAGCGCAAGCGCGAGTGCGACGACGAGATCCTCGGGGCTCGTGACAAAGTGCGTGATCCCGTCGTACACGGGCCCCATGCCCGTCGCTTGGAGGTGGGCGTGCGCCGGCGCGCAGGCCAGCGCAAGTCCGGGCACCGCGAAGCGCTTCATGCGAGCGCCTTCCACATGAAGAACGCGCCGCCTGCGGCGACCATCGATCCCGCCACGCGCAGCACGGCGGCGCCCCACGTCCGTCCCTTGAGCGCGCCGATGCCGATGCCCACCGCGTGCAGGGCGCCCGTCGCGATCACGAAACCCATGCTGAACAGCAGCGCGCTCTGGCCCGGCGGCAGCTCCGAGCCGTGGGCGTAGCCGTGGAAGATCGCGAACACACCCACGAGCAGCGCGGCGAACGCCACCGGCGGGCGGACCTCGAAGGCGACCGCAGCGCCGAGCAGGATCGCGGAAGCGGCGATGCCGTACTCGACACCCGGAAGCGGAACGCCCAGGAAACCGAGCAGGGCACCCATCGCCATCACCAGCGGAAAGGCGATCGGCAGCACCCAAACGGCGGGCGCGCCGAGGATCGCGCCCCACAGGCCGACCGCCACCATGGCGAGAACGTGGTCGAGCCCGGAGATGGGGTGCAGGAAACCGGAGAGGAGGCCGGTGGCCTGGCCGGCTTCGACGTGGGCCAGGGCCGGCGCCGACACGGCCGCGACGACGGCAGCGGCAAGCAGGCGAGGTATCGTCATCGCAACCCTCCCACGAGCAGCGCCACGCGCTGGATCGTCCAGAACGCGCCCAGGCTACCCAGCACATAGGCAGGAAGCGCCCGCGCCCACTGCGGCCAGCGGATCTCGAGCACCCGGAACGAGCCCATCAACGCGAGCATCAGCGCGACGAAGGCGAGCTGCCCGATCTCGACGCCGACGTTGAACGACAGGAGCGCCAGCGGAAGCTCCGAGCGCGGGAGACCGGCGCTGTCGATGGCGCTGGCGAACCCGAAGCCGTGGAGCAGCCCGAACAGGAACGCCACCACCCAGGGGTGGCGGATGGTGAAACTCGTCTCGCCACGCCACACGCGCACGACCTCGGGTGCGAGAAAGAGGATGGACAGCGCGACTGCGGCGTTGAGCGGCAGGAGCG
>JADLEZ010000079.1 GCA_020845855.1 Burkholderiales bacterium | reverse complement strand
CGCACGTCGTCGGCGTCGACATACTCGGCGCCGAGGCGCCCGGGCATCTGGAAGTCGACCTGCATCGTGCCGCACTGCCACGGCCGGCCGAGCGAGTCCGCGAGGTGATACTCGATCTTGGGGCCGTAGAACGCGCCTTCGCCCGGCAGTTCGATCAGCTGCACGCCGCACTCGCGCAGCGCGTTGCGCAGCGCGTCCTCCGCGCGGTCCCAGCTCGCGTCGTCGCCGAGGCGCTGGTCCGGCCGCAGCGCGAGCTTGATCGTGATGTCCTCGAATCCGAAGTCCTTGTACACGGCGAGCGCCAGCTTGTTGAACGCGACGCACTCGCCCTGGATCTGCTGCTCGGTGCAGAAGATGTGACCGTCGTCTTGCGTGAAGCCGCGCACGCGCATGATCCCGTGCAGCGCGCCCGAGGGCTCGTTGCGGTGGCACTGGCCGAACTCGCCGTAGCGCAGCGGCAGGTCGCGGTAGCTCCGAAGATCCGAGTTGAAGATGAGCACGTGGCCCGGGCAGTTCATCGGCTTCACCGCGAAGTCGCGCTTCTCCGACTCCGTGGTGAACATGTTCTCCTTGAAGTTCTGCCAGTGGCCCGAGCGCTCCCACAGCGTGCGGTCGAGGATCTGCGGCGCTTTGACCTCCTGGTAGCCGTTGTCCTGGTACACGCGGCGCATGTACTGCTCCACCTGCTGCCAGATCGACCAGCCGTTGGGATGCCAGAACACCATCCCCGGCGCTTCGTCCTGCGTGTGGAAGAGGTCGAGTTGCCTGCCGAGCTTGCGGTGGTCGCGCTTCTCCGCTTCCTCGATGCGATGCAGGTACGCGTCGAGGTCTTCCTTCTTCGCCCACGCGGTGCCGTAGATGCGCTGGAGCATCTCGTTTTTCGAGTCGCCGCGCCAGTAGGCGCCGGCAACCTTCATCAGCTTGAACACCTTGAGCCTGCCCGTCGACGGTACGTGCGGACCGCGGCACAGGTCGATGAAGCTGCCTTCGCGGTACAGCGAGATCGGCTCGTTGCTCGGAATCGACGCGATGATCTCGGCTTTGTAGTGCTCGCCCATGCCCTCGAAGAACTTCACCGCCTCGTCGCGCGGCATTTCCGAGCGGACGACGGGCTCGTCCTTCCGCGCGAGCTCTGCCATGCGCTGCTCGATCGCCGCGAGGTCTTCGGGCGTGAAGGGACGCTGGTAGCTGAAGTCGTAGTAGAAGCCGTCCTCGATCACCGGGCCGATCGTCACCTGCGCGTCGGGGAAGAGCTCCTTGACCGCGTAGGCGAGAAGGTGCGCCGTCGAGTGCCGAATGACCTCGAGCCCCTCGGGATCCTTGTCGGTGAGGATGGCGAGGCTCGCGTCGCGATCGATGACGTACGACGTGTCGACCACCTTGCCGTCGACCTTGCCCGCGAGCGCAGCCTTGGCAAGGCCGGGGCCGATCGCCGCGGCTACGTCCTTGACCGCGACCGGATTGTCGAATCGACGGACGGCGCCGTCGGGAAGCTTGATGGAAACCATGGCGACTCCAGAAACGAAAAAAGTGCGGTCGCGAGCCGCACTTTTCGATGAGCCAACCACGCGTGCGGATGCTTGTCCCTCCCTAGCAGGTCTCCGTGCGCGTCAGCGGTGTCATAACCATGATGGTCGAGGTTGCCCGGTTCAAGGTCCAATACTACCATATCCCAGCGCTGACACGCAGCATCTGCAGCGACTTTCCGGGGTCAGACCCTGCTTCGGGAAATGGGGTCTGACCCTACTTAACTCATGCTGTGGATTCCCATCACCATCGCGGCGGCGCTCGCGCAGACCGTGCGCAACGCGGCGCAACGCCACCTCATCGGTGAGCTCGGCACGCTCGGCGCCACGCTCGTGCGATTCCTGTACGGCCTGCCGTTCGCGGTGATATGGCTCGCGGCCGTGGTCGTAGCGGCAGGTGTATCGATCCCGGCACCCGGCATCGCCTTGCTCGCGTGGTCGTTGGCCGGCGGCCTCGCGCAGATCGCCGGCACCGCGCTGCTGCTGCAGACCATGCACGAGCGCAACTTCGCGGTGGGTGTCGCGTACTCGAAAACCGAGGTGGTGCAGGTCGCGGTGTTCGCACTCGTCCTGCTCGGCGACCCGTTGAACATGGCGATCGCGGCAGCGGTCGCCTGCGGCACCGCCGGCGTGCTGCTGCTGGCGCCGGCCGATCCCGCGCGGCCGTGGCGGTCGCTGATCGAGGGCTTCGCGTCGCGCTCGGCGCTGCTGGGCCTGGGCAGCGGCGCCGGATTCGCGCTCTCGGCGGTGTGCTACCGCGCCGCCACCCACGCGGCCGGCACGCCGTCGTTCGTGGTCAACGCCGCGCTGACGCTGGTGGTCGCGCAGGCGATGCAGACGCTGCTGCTCGGAGGTTGGTTGTGGTTGCGCACGCCGGAGGTGGTGGTGCGCACGCTCGAGGCGTGGCGCGTCTCGCTATTCGCGGGCTTCATGGGCACGGCGGCCTCGGCCGCGTGGTTCACCGCGTTCGCGATCGAGCCCGTCGCGCGCGTGCGCACGCTGGGGCTCATCGAGATGATCTTCAGCTACGCCGTGTCGCGCCGGTTCTTTCGCGAGCGCCTTGCCCCGCGCGAACTCGCCGGGATGGCGCTCATTGCCCTCGCGGTGATCGCGATCACGCTGCTATAGCCGCTGCCGATTCCACCTGGGTATCGTTTTCCCAGGTCTCCAGCCGCACGGTGAAGCCCCACAGCCGGCGCAGGTGGGTGACCACCTCGCTCGCGGCATCGGTCAACTCGCGGCCGCGTCGCTGCGTGTGCCGCAACGTGAGCGCACGGTCGCCGTCGCGGTCGTACTCGACGATCTGCACGTCGGGCACCCGCTCCTCGTGCGCGTGCTGCTGCGCGAGAAGCTTGCGCACGCGGCGATACCCGGCGTCGTCGTGGATGGAGTCGACCTTGAGCGTGCTCTCGGCGCGATGGTCGGCGATCGCGAACAGGCGCAGCTCGCGGATGAGCCGCGGCGACAGGTACTGCGCGATGAACGACTCGTCCTTGAAGTTGCGCATGGCGAAGTCGAGGGACTTCCGCCAGTCGCTGCCGGCAAGCTCCGGGAACCAGTGCCGGTCCTCGTCCGTGGGACTCTCGCAGATCCGTCGCAGGTCCGAGAACATCTCGAAGCCCAGGGCGTACGGGTTGATGCCGCCGTAGTGCTTGGAGTCGAAGGGCGGCTGGTACACGACGTTGGTGTGGCTCTTCAGGAACTCGAGCATGAAGCCGTCGTCGACCTGGCCGCGCTCGTGCATGCGGTTGAGGATCGTGTAGTGCCAGAACGTGGCCCAGCCCTCGTTCATCACCTTGGTCTGCGCCTGCGGGTAGAAGTACTGCGCGAGCTTGCGCACGATGCGCACGAGCTCGCGCTCCCACGGCGCGAGCCTGGGCGAGTACTTCTCGACGAAGTAGAGGATGTTCTCCTGCGGCTCGGGCGGGAACTTCTTTGCTTCCTTTGCCGCGGGCGCGGCGGCGGCCGTCGGGATCGTCCGCCACAGGTCGTTGAACTGGCGCTCCTTGTGCTCCTCGCGCTCCTTGAGCCGGGCGGTCTCCGCCTTCATGGACAGCGGCGCCGGGCGCCGGTAGCGGTCCACGCCGTGCGCCATCAGCGCGTGCGCGGCGTCGATGATCTCCTCGACCGCGGCGTGGCCGTGGCGCTCCTCGCATTCGAGCACGTACTTCCGGGCAAAGACGAGATAGTCGACGATCGCGTCGGCCTGGGTCCACTGGCGGAACAGGGCGTTGCCCTTGAAGAACGAATTGTGCCCGTAGCACGCGTGGGCGATCACCAGCGCCTGGGTGGTGATCGTGTTCTCTTCCATGAGATACGCGATGCACGGGTCGGAGTTGATCACGAT
>JADLEZ010000078.1 GCA_020845855.1 Burkholderiales bacterium | reverse complement strand
CGCGGCCGACGACGGCCGCGAGGTCCGCCAGCTCCACGTCCTCGACGCGCAGGGGCGCTCGGCGCGGCACACGGGCAGCGCGTGCATCGACTGGTGCGGCGAGCTTGCCGGCGAGCGCTGGTCGCTCGCGGGCAACATGCTCGCGGGCCCGCAGGTGCTCGCCGCCAGCGCGGAGGCGTACGAGCGCAGCGCGGGCCTGCCGTTTGCCGAGCGCCTGCTCGCCGCGCTCGACGCCGGCGACGCCGCCGGAGGGGACAAGCGCGGCAGGCAGGCCGCAGCGCTTTTGATCTACACGACGGAAGCGTATCCGTTCCTCGACCTTCGCGTCGACGACCACGAGGAGCCGTTCGTCGAGCTTCGCCGCTTGTATGAAAGGAGCCTGGAGCGCTTCCAGCCGTTTCTCGCGTGCGTGCCCAGCGAGGCGCGTCCGGCCGGCATCACCGACCGCGTCGTGATCGAGGCCGAGATCGAGCGCTTTCGCGCCGCTCGCGAACGATGAGCCTGCTCGAGGTGCGCGACTTGCGCACGCACTTCGTCACCGACGACGGCGAGTTCGCCGCGGTCGACGGCGTGAGCTTCGCGCTCGACGAAGGCCGCACGCTCGGCCTCGTCGGCGAATCGGGCTGCGGCAAGAGTGTGACTTCGCTGTCGATCATGGGCCTCGTGCCGCCGCCCGGCCGCATCGCGGGCGGAGCGGTGCTGTTCGAGGGCCGCGATCTCGTCGCCGTTGCGGCCGCGCAGATGCGCGAGCTGCGCGGCAATCGCATCTCGATGATCTTCCAGGAGCCGATGACCTCGCTCAACCCGGCGTTCACGGTCGGCGAGCAGGTCGCGGAAGTGATCCTGCGCCATCGCGGGACGTCGAAAGCGGAAGCCGCGCAAGCTGCGCTCGCGATGCTGCGCAAGGTGCGCATCCCGTCGCCGGAGGAGCGTTACCACGATTACCCGCACCGGCTGTCGGGCGGCATGCGCCAGCGGGTGATGATCGCGATGGCGCTCGCCTGCGGGCCGAAGCTCCTGATCGCCGACGAGCCGACCACCGCGCTCGACGTCACCATCCAGGCGCAGATCCTCGACCTCATGCGGGCGCTGCGGGAAGAGACGGGCACCGCGATCATCCTCATCACCCACGACCTCGGCGTCATCGCCGAAGTCGCCGACGAAGTCGCCGTCATGTACGCGGGCAGGATCGTCGAGCGCGCGCCGGTGGCGGCGCTGTTCGCGCGGCCGCAGCATCCGTACACGATCGGCCTGCTGGGCTCGATCCCGAAGCTCGACACCGAGCAGGAGCGGCTCGCCACCATCGAGGGCCAGGTGCCGAGCGCCCATGCGCGCGTGGCGGGTTGCCGTTTCCATCCGCGCTGCCCGTTCGCGATCGAGCGTTGCCGCAGCGAGGAGCCGCCGCTCGCCGAGGTCGATCCGGGGCACGCCGCGGCGTGCTGGCGAGCGCCGCTATGAGCGCCGCCGTGGTGCTGCGCGCGACGTCGCTCGTCAAGCACTTCCCGATTCGGCGCGGCCTGTTCGGCCGCACCAGCGGCATGGTGCAGGCGGTCGACGGCGTGAGCTTCGAGGTCGCCAAGGGCGAGACGCTCGCGCTCGTCGGCGAATCGGGTTGCGGCAAGTCGACGACCGGCCGCCTCGCGCTGCGGCTGCTCGAGCCGACCTCGGGTTCGGTCGAGTTCGAGGGCCGCGACCTTGGCACGCTTTCCGATTCCGCCTTGCGCGAACTGCGCGGCGCGCTCACGATCATCTTCCAGGACCCGTTCGCCTCGCTCAACCCGCGCATGACCGTCGGCCAGACGCTGGAAGAGCCGCTCATGCTGCACGGCCTCGCGGAAGGGGGCCGCCGGGCGCGCGTGGCCGAGATCCTGGCGCTGGTCGGGCTTCCCCGGGAGTACGCGCGGCGCTATCCGCACGAGTTCTCCGGCGGGCAGCGGCAGCGCATCGGCATTGCCCGGGCGCTCGCGGTCGAGCCGCGGCTCATCGTGTGCGACGAGCCGGTGTCCGCCCTCGACGTGTCGATTCAAGCGCAGGTGGTGAACCTGCTGCGCGACCTGCAATCGCGGTTCGGCCTGTCGTACGTGTTCATTGCCCACGACCTCGCCGTGGTGAAGTTCATCGCGACCCGGGTGGCGGTGATGTACCTGGGGCGGATCGTCGAGCTCGCCGACAAGCGTGCCCTGTTCCGCGAGCCGCGGCACCCCTATACGCAGGCGTTGCTGGCGGCGGTGCCGGTGCCCGATCCCGCGCGCCGGCGTAGCCGCGTCCTGCTCCAGGGCGACGTCCCAAACCCGGCCAACCCGCCGTCGGGCTGCCGCTTTCGCACCCGCTGCCCGCATGCGCGGCCGCGCTGCGCCGAAGAGTCGCCGCCCCTCGTTGCCGACGGCGCGGGGCATGCCGTCGCCTGCCACTTCTGGCGCGAGGTCGCGCCGGCGAAGGCAAACGCGGCTGTTGCACTGCGCAACGAGCGCCTCGAGGCCCTGCAAGCCGCGTTTCGCTCTAGTCCTAGTACTATGCTGCATTCGACCTGACTCGGGGACCGCCATGAAGCGCTTCGCTGCCTCGCTCGCCATCGCGCTGCTCACCGCACACGCAACCGCGCAGAACCTGCGCTTCGGGCTGGCCGAGGACCCCGACGTCCTCGACCCGACGCTCGCGCG
>JADLEZ010000077.1 GCA_020845855.1 Burkholderiales bacterium | reverse complement strand
CGCCGCCGCCCGCCGCCGCATCAAGGCGCTGCTCGAGCGCCGGCTCGCCACACAGCCGCTGTCGCTGCCCAACGCCGGCAGCGTGTTCCGCAACCCGCCGGGCGACCACGCCGCGCGCCTTATCGAGTCCTGCGGCTTGAAGGGCCACGCCATCGGCGGCGCACGGGTGTCGGAAAAGCACGCCAACTTCATCGTCAATCCCCGCGGCCAGGCAAAGGCAGCGGACATCGAAGCGCTGATCGCGCATGTGCGGGAGACGGTGCACGCGAAGACCGGCGTGGAGCTCGTCCCCGAAGTGCGTATCGTGGGTGAGCCATGAGCGAGTTCGGCAAAGTCGCCGTCCTGCTCGGCGGCCCTTCATCGGAGCGCGAAGTCTCCTTCATGTCCGGCAAGGGTGTGCTCGCGGCGTTGCGGGAGAAGGGCGTGGACGCGCATCCCTTCGACCCCGCCGAGCGCGACCTGTGGGAACTGAAGCGCGAGGGCTTCGCCCGCGCTTTCATCGCGCTCCACGGCCGCTTCGGCGAGGACGGCACGGTGCAGGGCGCGCTGGAGACGCTCGGAATTCCCTATACCGGCAGCGGTGTCATGGCCTCCGCGCTGGCCATGGACAAGTGGCGCACCAAGCTCGTGTGGCTCGCGAGCGGCATTCCGACGCCGAAGTACCGCGTGGCCGACGCGCGCACCGACTGGATGCGCGTCGTGGCGGAGCTCGGGCTGCCGCTTGTCGTCAAGCCGGCGCGTGAAGGCTCGACCATCGGCATCACCAAGGTGACGAAGGTCGATCACGACGAGCTGTCGCGCGCCTACGCCGAAGCGGCACGACACGACCCGCTGGTGCTGGTCGAGGAGTTCGTGACCGGGCAGGAGCTCACCGCGTCGATCGTCAACGGCCGCGCGCTGCCGCTCATTCGCATCGAGGCGCCGCAGGGCAACTACGACTACCACAGCAAGTATTTCTCGGAGGACACGAAGTACTTCTGCCCGGCCGGACTGCCGGAGGCGAAGGAGATGGAGATCCGCGCGATGTGCCTGCGCGCGTTCGAGATCGTGGGCTGCAGCGGCTGGGGACGCCTCGATTTGATCCTGCGGCCCGACGGCACGTTCTCGATCCTCGAAGTCAACACGTCCCCCGGGATGACCGGCCACAGCCTGGTGCCGATGGCGGCGAAAGCGGCGGGGATGTCCTACGCCGACCTGTGCGTGGAAATCCTCAGGGGCGCGAAGTGTGGACCCCCCACGCTCGCGTCGTCCGGCGGCGGCCATGTGGGATGACCCGCGCCAGATGAACGCGCTCTCGGCCACCCTTGGTCTGCTGGCGCTCGCCGGTCTCGTGATCGCGATCGTCGCCTACGTCGTGCGCCTCCCGGCGTTCGCGTTTCGCGAGGTGGTGGTGACCACTCCGCTCGCGCGAGCCGACAGCGCCCAACTCGAGGCGGCGATCCGCGACGACCTTGCCGGCACGTTCTTCACGATGGACCTCGCGCGTGCGCGCGTGATGCTCGCCCGCGTGCCGTGGGTGCGCGACGTGGCGCTGCGCCGGCAGTGGCCGAACCGTCTCGAGATCGCGGTCGACGAGCACGAGCCGCTCGCGCGCTTCAACGACGGTCAGTTCGTGAGCGCGCGCGGCGAGGTGTTCGCGGCGGGCTCGGACGTCGCGCTTCCCAGCTTCGAAGGACCCGAGGCGCGCGCGGCCGAGATGGCGGACCGCTACCGCGAATGGTCGCAGGCGCTGGCGCCGCTCGCGCTGCGGGTCGTGGAGATGCGGCTGTCGCCGCGCGGAGGCTGGCGCCTGAAGGCCGCCGGCGCGGACAGCGCGCTGACGCTCGAGCTCGGCCGCGACGAGCCGGATGCGCGGCTCGCGCGCTTTGTCGCGGCCTATCGCCAGACGCTCGGGGCGCTCGCGCGGGCGGGCACGCGGGTGGAAGTGGTCGACCTTCGATATCGCAACGGGTTCGCGGCGCGGATTCCGGCATTTCGCGAAAGGGCCGCGAAGCCGGCGGCATGAAAGGCCGTCCCGAGCGCGAGTTGGCCCCGAAGCGCGCAGCGCGAAGGGAAGTCGTTCGAACTTCAAGGAAAGCATGAAAGACAGCAAGAACGTGATCGTGGGCCTCGACATCGGAACGTCGAAGATCGTGGCGATCGTCGCCGAGATCGGCGCCGACGGCGCGCTCAACGTGATCGGCCTCGGCACCCAGCCGTCGCGTGGCCTGAAAAAGGGCGTGGTGGTCAACATCGAGGCGACCATGGCTTCGATCCAGCGCGTGCTGGAGGAGGCCGAGCTCATGGCCGACTGCCAGATCAAGGAGGTCTACACCGGCATCGCGGGCAGCCACATCCGCTGCTACACCTCGCACGGAATGGTGGCGATCAAGGAGAAGGAGGTCACGCAGGCCGACATCGACCGCGTGGTCGAGACCGCCAAGGCCATCCCGATCCCGAACGACCAGCAGATCCTGCACATCGTGCCGCAGTCGTTCACCATCGACGGCCAGGACGACGTGCGCGAGCCGCTGGGCATGAGCGGCGTGCGCCTGGAGGTCGACGTGCACATCGTGACCGGCGCGGTGTCGGCGGTCGAGAACGTGAGCAAATGCATCCGCCGCTGCGGCCTCGACGTGCGCGACGTGATCCTGCAGCCGCTCGCCTCGGCCACCGCCGTGCTCTCCGACGACGAGAAGGAGCTCGGCGTGTGCCTGATCGACATCGGCGGCGGCACGTCCGACATCGCGGTCTACGCGGGCGGCGCGATCCGCCACACCGCGGTAATCCCGATCGCGGGCGACCAGGTCACCAACGACATCGCCATGACGCTGCGCACGCCGACCAAGGAGGCGGAGGAGCTCAAGGTCCGCTTCGGCTGCGCGCTGCGCCAGCTCGCCGACGCCAACGACGTCATCGAGGTGCCCGGTGTGGGCGAGCGCGCGCCGCGCAAGCTCTCGCGCCCGATGCTCGCCGAGGTCATCGAGCCGCGGATCGAGGAGCTGTTCCAGTTCGTGCAGTCCGAGGTCCGTCGCAGCGGCTTCGAGGAAATGATCTCGTCGGGAGTGGTGGTGACCGGCGGGTCCGCCCTGCTCCAGGGCATCACCGAGCTGGGCGAGGAGGTCTTCCACATGCCGGTGCGCATGGGCGTGCCGGCATACATGGGTGGTTTGGCCGAGGTCGTGAGGAGCCCGCGCTACGCGACGAGCGTGGGCCTGCTGCTCGACGGGCG
>JADLEZ010000076.1 GCA_020845855.1 Burkholderiales bacterium | reverse complement strand
GTGCACGGTGTGCTCGCCGCGCAGATCGAGAACCAGCGCGACCGTAACAACCTGCTCAAGAAGGAGATCGCGAAGCTCGACGAGCAGATCAAGGAGATCGACCGCCTGCGCGACCAGATCCAGGCCGTGCTCGCGCGCAAGCAGGTGGTGGAGACGCTGCAGGCCAATCGCAGCGAGGCGGTCCATCTCCTCGACCAGCTCGTGCGCCAGCTTCCCGCCGGCATCTACCTCAAGAGCGTGAATCAGGCAGGCACCAAGGTGACGATCTCGGGTTACGCCCAATCGAACGCCCGGGTGTCCACGCTCATGCGCAACCTGGAGGCGTCACCTTGGCTCGAGCGGCCCGAGTTGATCGAGATCAAGCTCGTGCCGGCGCCGAACACGCCGAAGGAGCGCCAGCTCACGATCAACGAGTTCACGCTGAACTTCTATATCAAGCGCACGGCGCCTGCCGAGGCCAAGTTCGCGACCACGCCGGCGCCGGGGGCGCCCGCCAAGCCGCCGGCGCCGAAGCCGCCCGCCAAGGCGGGCATCCAGGCTTCGGAGCGCGCAGCATGAGGGAAATCGTATGAACCTCGAAGACCTCCGGCACCTCAACATCAAGGACGTCGGCAACTGGCCGTTGTTGCCTAAGATCGCGATCCTGCTGGGCCTGTTCGTCTTCATCGTCGGCCTGGGATTTGCCCTCGACTGGCGGGACCAGTGGAACGACCTCGAGGTGCAGCAGGGCGAGGAAGTCAAGCTCAAGGACCAGTACGCGCAGAAGAAGGCGAAGGCGATCAACTTCGAGTTGTACGTGCAGCAGTTGAACGAGGTCGAGCAGTCGTTCGGCGCGTTGGTGAAGCAGCTTCCGAACCGCTCCGAGATCGACGCCCTGCTCACCGACATCAACCAGGCGGGACTGGGGCGGGGCCTGCAGTTCGAGCTGTTCCGGCCCGCGGCGCAGGAGAAGATGGCGGAGTTCTACGCCGAGTTGCCGATCAAGATCAGGATCACCGGCACCTATCACGACATGGGCGCCTTCGCGAGCGACGTTGCCCAGTTGCCGCGCATCGTCACCCTCAACGACCTCGCGATCCACAACGACAAGGGCACGCTCGTCCTCGACGCCGACGCCAAGACCTTCCGCTACCTCGACGAGGAAGAGATCGCGCGCCAGCGCGCGGCCGCCAAGGCCAAGGCGAAGGGGGCCAAATGAAAGCCGCATGGCCGCGCGCCGCATTCATCGCCGCCGCCGCCGTGGCGCTGCTCGCCGGCTGCAGCGAGGGGCACCAGGATCTCAAGGTATGGATGGCCGAGCAGGGCAAGGGCGCGCGCGGCAAGCTCGACCCGTTGCCGCAGATCAAGCCCTACGATCCGTTCGCGTACAACGCGTTCGACATGCCGGACCCGTTCAAGCCGCGCAAGATCGAGCCGACCAAGAGCAACTCGGCGATCACGCCCGATCTCACCCGGCGCAAGGAGCCGCTCGAGGCGTATCCGCTCGAGTCGCTGTCGATGGTCGGCACGATGGAGAAGGGCAAGACCACCTACGCGCTCGTGCGCACGCCCGACAAGGACGTGTACCAGATCCGCCCCGGCAACTACCTCGGCCAGAATTTCGGCGTGGTGACCACCGTAGACGAAGGCGAGATCAAGCTGAAGGAGTTGATCCAGGACGGCGCCGGCGATTGGTCCGAGCGCTCGAGCACATTGCAGCTGCAAGCGGCAGATGCAAGATCACAGGGGAACAGACGATGAACGCGCCCACCGACCACCGAATCGCCTCGCGGGCAGCCGCCGCCCGGGGCTTGCGCGCCGCGCTCGTCGCGCTCGTCGCGTGGGGCGCCGCCGGCCTCGCCCTGGCGCAGACCGCGCCCAACAGCCTCGACAACGTGACAGTATCGCGCGCGAGCTCCGGCCGTGTCGTGGTGCGCTTCCAGTTGAAGAACCCGCCGGTCAACCCGCCGGCGAGCTTCGCGATCGCGAGCCCCCCGCGCATCGCCCTCGACTTCCTCGACACGACCAACGGCCTCGGCGCCACCCAGCGTCCGATCGACGAAGCCGCCCTGCGCAGCCTGAACGTGATCCAGGCCGGCAACCGCACGCGTGTCGTATTCAACTTGAACAAGCCGCAGTCTTTCGAAACCAATGTCGAAGGCAACACCGTCATCGTCACGCTCAACGACCAGGAGCAGATCAGGCCCGGCTCCGAGACGGTACAGCGCTTCGCCGAGCCGAAGGCCGGCGAGGCGCAGCACGCGCTGCGCGACGTCGACTTCCGCCGCGGCCGCAACGGCGAGGGCCGGCTGGTGGTCGACCTGTCCGACAGCAGCACCGGCATCGACATCCGCCAGCAGGGCCGCACGCTGGTGGTCGACTTCCTCAAGACATCCGTGCCGCGCAACCTCGAGCGGCGCATCGACGTCGCCGACTTCGGCACGCCGGTGCTCACCGTGGACACCTTCCAGCAGGGCGCCAACGCGCGCATGGTGATCGAGCCCAAGGGGCTGTGGGAGCATTCCGCCTACCAGACCGACAACCGCTTCATCCTCGAAGTCAAGCCGATCCTCGAGGATCCCAACCGGCTGGTGCAGGGCAGCCGCGGCGGGTACAAGGGCGAGAAGCTCTCGCTCAACTTCCAGAACGTCGAAGTGCGGGCGGTGCTGCAGGTGATCGCCGACTTCACCGGTCTCAACATCATCACGTCCGACACGGTGCAGGGCAGCCTCACCTTGCGCCTGAAGGACATTCCCTGGGACCAGGCCCTCGACATCATCCTGCAGACCAAGGGCCTCGACATGCGCAAGAACGGCAACGTCGTGCTCATCGCGCCGCGCGAGGAGCTTGCCCTGAAGGAGAAGCAGCAGCTCGAAAATGCCATCCAGATCGGCGAGCTGGAGCCTTTGATCTCCGAGTCGTTCCAGCTCAATTACATCAAGGCGCAGGACATCCTCAACCTCATCACCAGCAACCGCCAGCAGCAGTTCGGCGCGGGCGCGGGGCAGACCGCGACCACCGGCGGGCAGGGTTCGATCATCAGCAAGCGCGGGGTGGCGATCATCGACCCGCGCTCGAACATCCTGTTCGTCACCGACACGGCGGCGCGGCTCGAGGAGGTGCGCAAGATCATCCGCCAGATCGACACCCCGATCCGGCAGGTGCTGATCGAGGCGCGCATCGTGATCGCGAAGGACAGCTTCAGCCAGCAGCTCGGCATACGCTTCGGCCAGCAGACCGGCTTCACATTCCTCAACAAGCGCTACTCCGCGGGCTCCAGCGGTTCGCTGTCCACGCAGCCGGTGGTGCGCCTCGAAGGGGAGAAGCTGATCCGCGAGACGCGCACGCAGACGCCCTTCGAGCTCGCGTCGGGCATCGCGTCGGCGGGTTACTCCGACTCGCCGCAGTTGAACGTCAACCTGCCGGTGCCCAACGCGGCCGGCCAGCTCGCGCTGACGCTTATCAACCTGGGCAGCGGCAACTTGATCAACCTCGAGCTCTCCGCGCTCGAGGCCGATGCCCGCGGCAAGGTGGTGTCGAGCCCGCGCGTGGTCACCGGCGACAACCAGAAGGCGGCCATCGAGCAGGGCACCGAGATTCCCTACGTTACGCCGGGAAGCGCCAATTCGCCGGCCACCGTGCAGTTCAAGAAGGCGGTGCTGCGCCTCGACGTGACGCCGCAGATCACCGCGGACGGCCGCATCATCATGGTGGTCGAGGTGCGCAAGGACTCGGTTGGCGCGTTCGTGCAGCTGGGCGGCGGCTTCTCGGTGCCGTCCATCGACACCAAGAACGTGGTCACGCAGATCTCGGTCAACAACGGCGATACCGCCGTGATCGGCGGCATCTACGAGGAATCGATCCGCAACGACGTGACCCAGGTGCCGTGGCTCGGCAACATTCCGATCCTGGGTTACCTCTTCAAGCAGACCGGCAACAGCAGCGAGAAGGCCGAGCTCCTGATCTTCCTCACCCCGCGCGTGGTCAAGGACACGGTAACATCCGTGCGGTGAGCGACACCGCAGGCGGCCTTTCCGAGACCGCCGCCGAATCCACTGCCCCGGCGCCGCTTCACCGGGGCAATTTGTTTTTGATCGGCCTGCCGGGAGCGGGCAAGTCGACGCTCGGCCGCCAGCTCGCCCGCCGCCTGCGCAAGCGCTTCCTCGATGCCGACGCCGAGCTCGAGCAGCGGCTCGGCGTGCCGATCCCGACGATCTTCGAGATCGAGGGAGAGGCGGGCTTTCGCGACCGCGAGGAAGCGATGCTCGCCGACCTGACGGTGCTCGCCGATATCGTGCTGTCGACCGGCGGAGGCGTGGTGATCCGGGCGGCCAACCGCGAGCGGCTCAGGCAGAACGGTACGGTGATCTACCTGCACGCGCAGCCCGCCACCCTGTGGGGGCGCGTCCGCCACAGCCGCAACCGGCCGCTCCTGGCGACGGCGGACCCGCTCGCGCGCCTCGCCGAGCTCTATGCGCAGCGCGACGCGCTGTACCGGGAGATCGCGACGTACGTGGTCGAATCCGAGCGCGGCGAGGTGATGCGGCTCATGCGCGCGTTCGAATAGGGTCTGACCTTGTCTGACCCCACTTATCCGAGCAGGTGTCTGAAATGACCGTCGTCGACGTCGGCCTCGGGGGTCGTGCCTACCCCATTCACATCGGGCGGGGCGAGCTCGCGCGTGCGGGGCCGCTCCTGGCCGCGCTCGGCGCGCGCAAAGCCGTCGTCGTCACCAACGCGACGGTCGGCGCGCACTGGCTTGCGCCGCTCGCGCAGAGCCTCGCCGCGAGCCGGATCCCCTGCGACACGATCGAGATCGCAGACGGCGAGCGCCACAAGAACTTCGCGGCCCTGGAGGCCGTGCTCACCCGCCTCCTCGAGCTTCGGGCCGAGCGCAAGACCATGCTGGTCGCGCTGGGCGGCGGCGTGGTGGGCGACGTCGCCGGCTTCGCGGCGGCGATCTACCAGCGCGGCATGCCGTTCGTGCAGGTGCCGACCACGCTCCTTGCGCAAGTCGACTCGTCGGTGGGCGGCAAGACCGGGATCAACCATCCGCTGGGCAAGAACATGGTCGGCGCGTTCCACCAGCCGCGCGCGGTGCTCATCGACACCGCCTGCCTTGCCACGCTGCCGGTGCGCGAGCTCGCCGCGGGCCTTGCCGAAGTCATCAAGCACGGCGCGATCCGCGACGCGGACTTCTTCGCCTGGCTCGAGCGCAGCATCGACGCGCTCAACGCGCGCGACGGCGAAGCGCTCGCGCACGCGATCGAGGCGAGCGTGCGCATCAAGGCGGCGATCGTCGCCGCCGACGAGCACGAGGAAGGCGAGCGCGCGCTGCTCAACTTCGGCCACACCTTCGGGCACGCGATCGAGAACGCCTTGGGCTACGGCGAGTGGCTGCACGGCGAAGCGGTCGCGGCCGGGATGGTGGTCGCGGCGGAGGTCTCGCGGCGGCTCGGTCGCATCGACGCCACCGCGGTCGAGCGCTTGCGCACGTTGTTGCTGCGCGCGCGCCTGCCGGTCGAGCCGCCGGCGCTCGGCTTCGAGCGCTGGATGTCGCTCATGGCGCGCGACAAGAAGGTGAGCGCGGGCGCGATCCGCTTCGTCCTGCTCGACGCGCTGGGTCGCGCGGCCATCGGCGCCGACGTGCCCGAAGACGTGCTGCGCGCGGCGTTGCCGTAGG
>JADLEZ010000075.1 GCA_020845855.1 Burkholderiales bacterium | reverse complement strand
TTGCGGAAGTCGGCCTTGCGCCCGTTGTTGTCGGTGAGCGTGCCGTGGTCCATCACCTGCAACAGGATGTTGAAAATGTCCGGGTGCGCCTTCTCGATCTCGTCGAGGAGGACGACGCTGTAGGGATGCTTGGTCACCGCCTCGGTGAGCTGGCCGCCCTGGTCGAAGCCGACGTAGCCCGGCGGCGCCCCGATCAGGCGCGATACCGCGTGGCGCTCCATGTACTCGGACATGTCGAAGCGGATGAGCTCGACGCCCAGGCAATACGCGAGCTGGCGCGCGACCTCGGTCTTGCCGACGCCGGTGGGACCGCTGAACAGGAAGTTGCCGATCGGCTTGCGCGGATTGCCCAGGCCCGAGCGCGCCATGCGGATCGCCGACACCAGCGCATCGATCGCCGGATTCTGGCCGAACACGACGTTCTTCAGATCGCGGTCGAGGGTCTTGAGCGAGTTGCGGTCGTCCGACGAGACGTTCCTGGCCGGAATGCGCGCGATCTTGGCGACGATCTCCTCGACCTCGCCCTTGCCGATCACCTTCTTCTGCCGCGACTTGGGCAGGATACGCTGCGCGGCACCCGCCTCGTCGATGACGTCGATGGCCTTGTCGGGCAGGTGACGGTCGTTGATGAAGCGCGCCGCAAGCTCGGCGGCGCTGGTGAGCGCGGCCGGCGCGTACTTGACGCCGTGGTGCTGCTCGAAGCGCGTCTTCAGACCCTTGAGAATCTCGACCGTCTCGGCGATCGACGGCTCCGGCACGTCGACCTTCTGGAACCGGCGTGACAGCGCGTGATCCTTCTCGAAGATCTGTCGGTACTCGTTGTACGTGGTGGCGCCGATGCACTTCAGCGCACCGCTCGATAGCGCCGGCTTGAGCAGGTTCGAGGCGTCGAGGGTGCCGCCGGACGCCGCGCCGGCGCCGATGATCGTATGGATCTCGTCGATGAAGAGGATCGACTTGGGGCTCTCGGCCAGCTGCTTGAGGACCGCTTTCAGACGCTGCTCGAAGTCGCCGCGATACTTGGTGCCGGCGAGGAGCGCGCCCATGTCGAGCGAGTACACCTGATGCTCGCGCAGGAGCTCGGGGACGTCGCCTTCGTTGATGCGGCGCGCGAGCCCCTCGGCGATGGCGGTCTTGCCCACGCCCGCCTCGCCGACCAGGAGCGGGTTGTTCTTGCGGCGGCGGCACAGCACCTGGATCACGCGCTCGAGCTCGTGATCGCGGCCGATCAGCGGATCGATCTTGCCCGCCTTGGCGAGCCCGTTGAGGTTCTGCGTGTAGGCGTCGAGCGCACCCTGTGATTCGCTGCCGCCGTCCTCATCGCCCTTGCCCTCGGGCTTCTCCTGCTTCTGCTGCGGCGTCTTGGTGATGCCGTGCGCGATGTAGTTGACCACGTCGAGGCGGGTGACGCCGCGCTGGTTCAGGAAATAGACGGCGTGCGATTCCTTCTCGCCGAAGATGGCGACGAGAACGTTGGCGCCGGTGACTTCCTTCTTCCCCGACGATTGGACGTGCAGGATCGCGCGCTGGATGACCCGCTGGAACCCCTGCGTGGGCTGCGTGTCGGCATCCGAATGCGGAGCGAGCCGCGGCGTGTGCTCCTGGATGAAGTCGGCCAACACGCCGCGCAGCTCGTCGAGATCGACGCCACAGGCCTTGAGGACCTCGGCCGCCGACGGGTTGTCGAGCATCGCGAGCAAGAGATGCTCGACGGTGATGAACTCGTGCTGCTTCTGCCTGGCCTCGACGAAGGCCATATGGAGGGAAACTTCCAGTTCCTGCGCGATCATCGACCTACCTTCATCCTTTCAGCACGGACGGACTACCCCGCCCGATGACTATAACGCCTACGTCTCCTCCATCGTGCACTGCAAGGGGTGCTGGTGCTTGCGGGCGATGGCGACGACCTGCTCGACCTTGGTCGACGCCACCTCGCGCGTATAAGTCCCGCAGACCCCCATCCCCTCGCGGTGGACTTGCAACATCACCTGCGTGGCCCTTTCCCGGCTCATGGCAAAGACAGTTTGCAGGACGACCACCACGAAGTCCATCGGGGTGTAGTCGTCGTTGAGCAACATGACCTTGTACAGCGGCGGCGGCTTCAGCTTAACCTTCTCGGCCTCGAGAACCGCGCCGCGCTGTTCCTGGTTTCGCATGTCCCCCAACGATACTCCGGATCGATTTTGGGTCAATGTTTGATGAATGCAACAGTTTTCGCAAGATCGGCCAGTCTCGCGACCCGGGTCCTTGACGCTACCGGAAGTTTGCGCGTAGAAAGCGCATGTTTGGCGAACTTCGGTCGCCCGCCCGATCCGCACGTATCCCGGCAGGTCGCGGTTCGGCGTGCGGACCCGCTCACAGGCCTTTCTCCGAACCCGCCGGACATCCGTTCAAAACCTAAAGGAATACGCAGTATGGCAACTGGTACGGTCAAGTGGTTCAACGACGCGAAGGGCTTCGGGTTCATCACGCCGGACGGTGGTGGCGAGGACCTGTTCGCCCACTTCTCGGCGATCAACATGCAAGGATTCAAGACGCTCAAGGAGGGGCAGAAGGTCTCGTTCGACGTGACCCAAGGCCCGAAGGGCAAGCAGGCGTCCAACATCCAAGCGGCGTAACACACCCGTCACCGGCGGCGGGGGAAGCCGCCGGCGCATGCATGGCCCGCCAGCGCGCGGGCCATTTTTTTCAGCAGCGCCGGCGCCACCCGCCGGGCGGCACCTACATCCGCTCGATCATCGCCTGGCCGAAGCCGGAGCAGGACACCTGCTTCGCCCCTTCCATGAGCCGGGCGAAGTCGTAAGTGACGACCTTGTCGGCAATCGCGCGTTCGAGGCTCGACACCACGAGGGCCGCCGCCTCCTTCCACCCCATGTGCACGAGCATCATCTCGGCCGAGAGGATCTCCGAGCCCGGGTTGACGTAGTCCTTGCCGGCGTACTTGGGGGCGGTACCGTGCGTCGCCTCGAACATCGCCACGCTGTCGGAGAGGTTGGCGCCGGGCGCGATGCCGATGCCGCCGACCTGCGCGGCGAGCGCGTCGCTGATGTAGTCGCCATTGAGGTTCAGCGTCGCGATGACGCTGTACTCCGCCGGGCGCAGCAGGATCTGCTGCAGGAATGCATCGGCGATCACGTCCTTGACCACGATGTCCTGGCCCGTCTTGGGGTTCTTGAAGTGCATCCAGGGCCCGCCATCGAGGGGCGTCGCGCCGAACTCGCGCTGCGCGAGCGCGTAGCCCCAGTCGCGGAAGCCACCCTCGGTGAACTTCATGATGTTGCCCTTGTGCACCAGCGTGACCGACGGCTTGTCGTTGTCGATCGCGTACTGGATCGCCTTGCGCACGAGGCGGTCGGTGCCCTCGCTCGACACGGGTTTGATGCCGATGCCCGACGTCGCCGGGAAGCGGATCTTCTTGACGCCCATCTCCTTGATCAGGAATTCGATCAGCTTCTTCGCCTGCGGCGACTCCGCCGCCCACTCGACACCGG
This sequence comes from Burkholderiales bacterium, assembly GCA_020845855.1. Classification (GTDB taxonomy): domain Bacteria; phylum Pseudomonadota; class Gammaproteobacteria; order Burkholderiales; family Casimicrobiaceae; genus VBCG01. Next base: position 2,871 of record JADLEZ010000075.1, on the reverse strand, counting down.
CGTAGATGTCCTCCGAGTTCTCGCGGAAGATCACCATGTCGACCTTGCTGGGATCCTTCACCGGCGACGGCACGCCGCGGAACCAGCGCACCGGCCGCAGGCACACGTACAGGTCGAGCTCCTGGCGCAGGGCGACGTTGAGCGAGCGGATCCCGCCGCCCACCGGCGTCGTCAACGGGCCCTTGATGGAGACCACGTAGTCCCTGAGGATCGCGAGCGTCTCGTCGGGCAGCCACACGTCGGGGCCGTACACCTTGGTCGACTTCTCCCCGGCGTAGATCTCCATCCAGTGGATCTTGCGCTTGCCGCCGTACGCCTTCGCCACGGCGGCGTCGACGACCTTGATCATGACCGGCGTGATGTCGACCCCGGTGCCGTCACCCTCGATGTAGGGAATGATCGGGTTGGCGGGAACGCTGATGCTGAAATCGGCATTGACGGTGATCCTGGCCCCGCCGCTGGGGACCTTGACGTGCTGGTAGGTCGACATGGATGCTCCTGCTGGGAATGGGCGTGCGCCGTGCCCCTCGACGGGCAATGCGGCGGTGCGTTCGGGATGCTGACGACGACCGGCGTATCGCGATATCCGCGCCGGGCCGAAGGTTTTGATTATCCGCGATTTCGAACCTTCCTGCCATGCATGCCGGCCGCACCGCGAGCGGCCAGCGCGGAGCGCGGGCGGGCGCCGCGGCGGCTCCGGCGGTGGCGGGAACAAGAACCCACCCATGCTATGATCGCGCGCCCTTTCCACGAGTCATCGTCACGCGCCGTGCGCCGGCGCGGCGGCTCCATCCGTCCCCTGTCGACCGTTCGCCTCGCCGCCCGCCCGCCGGGTCCGTCCCCGCAATGATTCGCCGCCTGCTCGCTCGCCTCATTCCCGGCCGGCCAGCGCGCGCGCCGCGCATCTATCCGCCCGGCGAGCATGCGGTACGGCGCGAGCAGATCCCCCGCGGCGCCCGCATGGTGACGGAGAAGCTGCAGGAGGCGGGCTACAAGGCGTTCGTGGTCGGCGGCGCGGTGCGCGATCTGCTCCTCGGGCTCGTGCCGAAGGACTTCGACATCGCCACCGATGCCACGCCCGAGCAGGTGAAGCCGCTCTTTCGGCGGGCGTATATCATCGGCCGCCGCTTTCGCCTCGTGCACGTGCATGTCGGGGGCGAGGTGCTCGAAGTCTCGACCTTCCGGGCCGCGCAAAAGAACGACGATGCGACCGACGAGCACGGGCGGCTGCTGTCCGACAACGTCTACGGCACCCAGACCGAAGACGCCGCCCGCCGTGACTTCACGATCAATGCGCTGTACTTCGATCCGGCCACCGAGGAGATCTGGGATTACGTCGGAGGGGTCACCGACTGCCGCGCGCGGCGCCTGAAGCTCATCGGCCCACCGACGACGCGCTATCGCGAGGATCCGGTCCGCATGCTGCGCGCGGTGCGCCTTGCCGCCAAGGCGAGCCTGACGATCGATCCCAAGACCGCGGCACCGATCCCCAAGCTCGCGAACCTCATGCACAACGTGCCGCCGGCCCGCCTCTTCGACGAGATGCAGAAGCTCTTGCTCTCCGGGCGCGCGACGGAGGCGCTGCAGGGCCTGCGCACGCACGGCCTCTCGGGCGGGTTGCTGCCGCTGCTCGACGTGGTCCTCGAGCAACCCGGCGGCACTCGCTTCATCGAGGTTGCGCTCGCCGGCACCGACGCCCGCGTGCGCGAGGGTAAGCCGGTATCGCCGGCATTCCTCTTCGCCACGCTGCTCTGGCACGAGGTCGTGCAGCAATGGCATGCCGCCACGGCGCGCGGTGAGCGGCCGATTCCGGCCCTCCACCAGGCGATGGAGCAGGTGCTGGCGGTGCAGGCGCAGCGCATTTCCGTGCCGCGCCGCTTCGAGGCGAGCATCAAGGAGATCTGGGCCATGCAGCCGCGCTTCGAGCAGCGGGCGGGCGTCCGGCCGTATCGTTTGCTCGAGCACGAGCGCTTTCGTGCCGCCTACGATTTCCTGCTGCTGCGGGCCGCGTGCGGCGAGGCGCCCGACGACCTCGCGAACTGGTGGACGCGCTTCCAGGACGCGTCGCCGCTCGAGCGCGAGGCGATGCTGCGCCCCAGCGAAGCGCCCCGGAAGCGGCGCTCGCGCGGGCGCGGCCGCAAGCAGCGCGACGCCGCTCTCGCCGATCCTGCCGGCGATGCGTCCGGCTCGGAACGCTGAGGCCGATCTCCGGCGGCGACCATGGCGTTCGCCTACATCGGCCTCGGCAGCAACCTCGCGCATCCGCGGCGCCAGCTCGCTCGCGCGGTGCGCGCGCTCGCGCGCCTGCCGCGTACCCGCCTCGTGCGCGTGTCCCGCGACTTCGTCTCGGCGCCGCTCGATGCGTCCGGCCCACAACCCGACTACGTGAACGCGGTCGCCGTCCTCCGGACGTCGCTCGCGCCGCGTGCGCTGCTCGGGCGCTTGCACGCACTTGAGCGCCGACAGCGCCGTGCTCGCCGCGCTGACACGCCGCGCAACGCGGCACGGACGCTCGACCTCGACTTGCTACTCTTCGGGCGCCGTCGCCTGACCGTGCCAGGGCTCACCCTCCCGCATCCGCGCATGCATCGGCGCGCTTTCGTGCTGCGACCCCTGGCGAGCGTGGCGCCGACCGTGACCATCCCGACGCGGGGCCTCGCCCGCCGTCATCTGCGTGGCGTGCGCGAGCAGGCGATCGCACCCGCCGGCATGCGTGGCGCGCGACACCCGTCCCGATCACCGCACTGAGGCGCCGGCGATGGATATCGGCCAATGCCACTACGTCGTCGTCGAAGGTCCGATCGGAGCGGGCAAGACGAGCCTCGCCCGCCAGCTCGCCGAACACCTCGCCGGTGATACGCTTCTCGAGGA
>JADLEZ010000074.1 GCA_020845855.1 Burkholderiales bacterium | reverse complement strand
CCCATCCGCGCGCCGGGCCGGTAGAACAGATACACGGCGAAGCCCAGCGTGTCGCGGCCCCAGCGCAGGTAGCCGTCGCGCCACTTGCGAATGCGCTCGAGCATCGCCGGCACGTCGGGGTCCTCCGGCTGCTCGCGCGCGTAGCGCTCGACCGAGCGGCAGTACTTCCACTCGTACTCGTCCCATTCGTCCGAGCTCGCGGTCGCCGCGTGCATGGGCAGGAGGCCGGCGTCCACACCCGCCTGCACGTTGCCGCGATGATCGAGGAACTCGCCGTGCTCGGCGCCCAAGATCGAGAGGTAGTCGGGGTGCGCGCGCGTGCGCCAGTAACCCTCGCCGATCAGCAGGTAGCCGCCGGACCGGGTCCAGGCCTTGAGCTGGTGGCAGATCCCCGCCATGCCGCCGGCGATCCCGCCGCCGCCCAGCATCACCGACAGGTGGAAGGTCTCCGGATCGGCGCGGAAGTCGCGAATGTCGATATTGTCCAAGTGCAGCTTGCCGAGCGCGCCGGTCCACTCCGCGCGCTCGCGCGCCTGGTCGAGCATGAGCGAGGAGCGGTCGATGGCGACCACGGTCGAGCCGAACCGCTCGATGATGCGCAGCGCCAACTCGGCGCGGCCGCAGCCCAAGTCGAGCACCCGCGAGCCGTCGTCCAGCGGCAAGAGGTCGAGCATGCGCTCGATCTTGCCCGCCGACACCGGGTTGCAGTAGTCGTGGTCGCGATGCGCGATGGCGCTGAACTTGTACGGGTTCATTCGACTACCCTACGCGCTTTGCGCTCATGGGCGCGGCTGCTCCTGGACGCCCCCTCCCCAAGGCGCCACACGCAAGAGTAATGCCATTCCGGGAAGCGCCAGCGCGGTACACAACAGGAAGAAGTCGAACCATCCGATCTGGGCCACGATCCAGCCGGTGGCCGCGTTGATCAGCGTCCGGGGAACTGCCGACAGGCTGGTGAACAGCGCGAACTGGGTGGCGGTGAAGCGGGGGTCCGTCGTGCGCGCGATGAACGCGACGTAGGCTACCGTGCCCAACCCGGCGCCGAGAGCCTCGAGCGCGATCACCACCCCCAGCGCCCGAAGGTCGGGGTTGCCGAGCGTGGTCAGCCAGGCGAAGCCCAGGATCGGCACCATCTGCGCGACGCCGAATATCCACAGGCCGCGGTTGATGCCGAGCTTCACCATCCACAGGCCGCCAAGCATGCCGCCGGCGACACTCGCCCACAGTCCCGCGTTCTTGGCGACGATGCCGATCTCGGTCTTGGTGAAGCCCATCTCGAGGTAGAACGGGGTGGCCAGCGCGGTGGCCATGCTGTCGCCGAGCTTGAAAAGGAAGATGAAGGCGAGGATGAGGAGGGCGTGGCGCCAGCCCGAGCGGGTGACGAACTCGCGAAAGGGCTCGACCACCGCGTCGCGCAGCGTGCGTGGCGCCGCCGCGGTCGCCGCCGGCTCGCTCACCACCAGCGCCATCGCGAGGCCCGGCAGCAGGAACAGCGCGGTGATCACGAACACCGACGACCACGGCATGCGGTCGGCGAGGATCAGCGCGAGCGAGCCGGGCACGAGGCTCGAGATGCGGTACGCGTTGACGTAGAACGAGTTGCCCAGCCCCAACTCGGCGTCGGGCAGGAGCTCGCGGCGATACGCGTCCATCGCGATGTCGAGGCTCGCCGAGAAGAAGGCGACCACGGCGCAGAGGTACGCGATGGTCCAGATCTGGTGCTTGGGATCGAGAAAACCCAGGGCCGCGATCGACGCGATGAGCGCCACGTGCATCGCGAACATCCAGCCGCGCCGGCGCCCGAGCCACGGTAGCGCGTAGCGGTCGAGCAGCGGCGACCACAGGAACTTCCAGGTGTAGGGGAACTGCACCAGCGCAAAGAGCGCGATCGCCTTGAGGTCCACGCCTTCGGTGCGCAGCCACGCCGGCAGCAGGTTCAGCAGCAGGTACAGCGGCAGGCCGGAGGAGAAGCCGGTGAAGATGCAGATGAGCATCCGCCGGTTGAACAGCGCCTCGCGCCAGGTCTCGCGGCGGGGGTCAGAGTCGATCTTCTGCTGCATCAGGGCATGACAGGAGCATCGGGAAATGGGGGAAATGGGGACGTACCCCAACTTCGTACCCCGCGACTCGGGCACGTACCCCAATTTCGCTGACCCGGCGAAGAATCGACTCTGACCCCATATTCGTTACGAGTATCGACTCTGACCCCATACTCGTTACGAGTATTGACTCTGACCCTATTTCTCCGATTTCTCGAACGGGAAGACGACCTTCCAGTCGTTCTTCATGTCGATGAGCGTCCAGCCGAGCTTGGGCGCGAGGTCGAGCCCCTGGCTCAGGCGCCCGACGTGGGTGTTGCGGTCGTACGCGTACTCGCGTGCGGCGTCGGTGTGCCACACGATCGCGGCGAGGCGCTTGCGCGCCTTGCTGCCCGGACTGTTGGTCGCGGTCTGCAGCATCGCGAGGTCGCCGTCGGAGTTGCCGAACGACGCGATCGGAATGCGGCCGATGAAGTGGTCGATACCCACTCCCTTGCCCGGACCGTCGTCCAGCAGCATGAGGCGCGGCTCGGCCTTGACCAACGCCACGCCGTTTTCGAACGTGAACTTGGCGTCGAACGAAGTCCCGATGACCTGCTCGGGCGGGATGCCGTAGGCCTTCTCGGCGAAGCTGCGCATGAAGTTGAGCGTGCCGCCGGAGACGATGAACGACTTGTACCCGTTGGCCCGAAAGTACGCGAGCACCTCGAGCATCGGCTGGTAGACGAGCTCGGTATAGAGCCGATCAAAACGCGGATGCCGCGCCACCGCGAGCCAGTCCGCGGCGGCCTTCTGGAACTCGGTCGAGGTCACCCCCGTGTGCGTGGCCGCGATCAGCTTGAAGAAATCCTCTTCGCCAAGCTTCGCGAGCGCGGCCTGATCGTTGTCGATGACCGCCTTGAACGGCATCTCGGTCCGCCACGACGGATTCTGCCCGGCGAGCGCCTTGATCCGGTCGAGGGTGAACACGACCTCCACGTACATCGGGTGCTCGCTCCACAGGGTGCCGTCGTTGTCGAAGGTCGCGATGCGCTCGGCGGGCGGCACGAAGTCGGGGCTGCCGGGACGCGTGGTGTCCTCGATGAGCTTGACGATCGCCGCCTTGGTCGGTCCCTCGTTCCACGACGGCAGCGGATCTCCGACCTGCGTGGTCGCGCAGCCGGCGAGCAGAAGCATCGCCAGGAGCAGCGCTAGCCACGACGTCGTTGCGGCGCGCTCGCGCGGGATCAGTAGCTGCCATCGCATGGTTCAAGTCCTTCCCGGGTGACGAAACCCGGAGGATTGTACCGAGGGCTACAATGGCCGGGCCATGAAATGCGCCCGCTGCGGTAGCCCACTCGACGACCAGGCGATGGTTTGCGGCCAGTGCGGGGCGGTGGTCGGGATGTCGTACGGGCCGCCGCAGCCGCGGGCGAAGCCGCAGTCGCAGGCAATGCGGCCGCAACCGTTGCCTGCGCAGCCGTTCGCCCCCAAGCCGATGGCGCCGCCGGCGGTTGGCGGCAGCGGCCGCTCCGTGCCCCTCGCCGGACGCGTCAAAGGGATAATGAAGACGCCGCGCCGCGAGTGGCCGGTGATTGCGAGCGAGTCGACGAGCGCGGGGCACATCTACACCGGCTACGCGATGCCGCTCGCCGCCGTCGGCGCGATCGCGCTGTTCCTGTCCTACGTCCTGGCCGGCCCGCGCATGCCCATCCTGAGCATGCTCCGCGAGCACGCCGCCGACGGCCTCGTCGGCGCGCTCCTCGCCTTCGCGTTCGCGCTCGCGCACCTCTATCTCCTGACGCGAGCGGTGGAGCTCATCGCGCGCCGCGTCGGGGCCCAATGCGACCGCCTGCAGGCGCTCAAGCTCGTCGCTTACAGCTATACGCCCATCTGGCTCGCGGGCATCGCGTACCTCTTCCCCGCGCTGTCGATCCTGTGGCTCGTAGCCGCCGGGTATGCGCTGTGGCTCGCGTTCGTCGGCGCGCCCCTCGTGATGCGCTGCCCGCCGGCGCAGGCGGCGAAGCTCGCGCTGTTCGCCGGCCTCGCCGCGTTCGTCTTGGCCAGCGTCATGGACGGCATCCTCGCCGCCCTCCTCGGCTTGGGTTCCGCCTCCTTAGATTGGCTCATGGCATCGGCGGTCTAAACTCGACCTTTGTCACCCGAGGAGGCCGCCATGGCCAGCCGCATCGAGAAGGACGCATTAGGCGAAGTACCGGTGCCCGCGCACCGGCTGTGGGGCGCGCAGACGCAGCGCTCGGTCGACAACTTCCCCATCGGCGTGCCGCGCTTCAGGTTCGGGCGGCCGGTGTTGCGCGCCTTCGGGCTCGTGAAGCAGGCCGCCGCGCGCGCCAACGCGGAGCTGGGCGTGCTGCCGAAGGACAAGGCGGAGCTCATCGCGCGCGCCGCGCAGGAAGTCGTCGACGGCAAGTGGGACGACGAGTTCCCGCTGGTCGTGTTCCAGACGGGCTCGGGCACCCAGTCGAACATGAACGCCAACGAAGTGATCGCCAACCGCGCGATCCAGCTCGCGGGCGGCGTCGTCGGCAGCAAGAAGCCGGTGCATCCGAACGACGACGTCAACCGCAGCCAGTCGTCCAACGACGCGTTCCCGGCGGTGATGCACGTCGCCACCGTGGAAGAGCTCGACCGCGCGCTGATTCCGGCGATCGAAGCGCTGCACCAGACCTTCGACGGCAAGGCGCGCGCCTTCGCCGACGTGGTGATGCTTGGCCGCACCCATTTGCAGGATGCGACGCCGGTGACGCTCGGCCAGGTGATCTCCGGATGGGCCGCGCAGCTCGAGGATGCCTTGAAGTACGTGCGCGAAGCGCGCGCCGGCCTCTATCCGCTCGCGCTCGGCGGCACCGCGGTGGGCACCGGCATCAACGCACCGGCGCGCTTCGGCGAGCTGGTCGCCAAGCACATCGCGCAGGCGACCGGCAAGCCGTTCACCTCGGCGCCCAACAAGTTCGCGGCGCTGTCCGCGCACGACGCGATGGTCAACGCGAGTGCGGCGCTGCGCACGCTCGGCGGCGTGGCGATGAAGATCGCCAACGACGTGCGGCTGTACGCGAGCGGCCCGCGCGCGGGAATCGGCGAGATCACGATACCCGACAACGAGCCCGGCTCGTCGATCATGCCGGGCAAGATCAATCCCACCCAATGCGAGGCGCTCACCATGGTCGCGGCGCAGGTGTTCGGCAACGACGCCACGGTCGCATTCGCGGGGTCACAAGGCCAATTCCAGCTCAACGTGTTCAAGCCGGTCATGCTGCACAACACGCTGGAGTCGATCGAGCTCCTGGCCGACGGCCTGCGCTCCTTCGACGAGCGCTGCGCGCGCGGGATCGAGCCCAACCGCGAGCGCATCCGCCGCAACGTGGAAGACTCGCTCATGCTGGTCACTGCGCTCAATCCGCATATCGGCTACGAGAAGTCGGCTGCGATCGCGCTCAAGGCGCATCACGAGGGCACGTCGCTGCGCGAAGCGGCGCTCGCGCTGGGGATCCTGTCGCGCGAGGACTTCGACCGCTGGATCGACCCCGCCGCGATGACGCAGCCCGACGCCAACCCATGAAGCGACACCTCGCTTTTGCCTGCGCGCTGGCGCTGGCGTTTCCCGTTCACGCGCAAACGCAGCGCTCACCCACGCCGGCCACCATCGACGGCCCGCTCGCCGTCACCGAGGTCGCGAGCGGCTTCGATCATCCGTGGGGACTCGCGTTCCTGCCCGACGGGCGCATGCTCGTCACCGAGCGCTCCGGCCAGCTCCTGCTGGTCGACAAGGATGGCAAGTCGCGGCGGCCGGTGAGCGGGGTGCCGAAGGTGCGTACCGGAGGGCAAGGCGGTCTGCTCGGCATCGCGCTGTCGCCCAGCTTCGCGAGGGACCGGCTCGTGTACCTGAGCTTTTCCGAAGCCGGCGAGGGCGGCGCGGGCACCGCGGTCGCGCGGGGCGCGCTCAACGACGCCGCGCTGACCAGCGTCGAGGTGATCTGGCGGCAGACGCCGAAGGTCGGCGGCAACAACCACTGGGGCTCGCGCCTCGTGTTCGCGCGCGACGGCTCGCTGTTCGTCACCACCGGCGACCGCTACAGCGAGCGGGAGCGCGCGCAGGATCTGTCGACCACGCTCGGCAAGGTGATTCGCATCAACCCCGACGGCAGCATCCCCAAGGACAATCCGTTCGTCGGGCGCGCCGGCGCCAAGCCCGAGATCTGGTCGTACGGCCACCGCAATCTGCAAGGCGCGGCGCTGAATCCCGCGACCGGGCAGCTGTGGACCGTCGAGCACGGCGCGCGTGGCGGCGACGAGCTCAATCACCCCGAGCCGGGCAAGAACTACGGCTGGCCGGTGATCACTTACGGCGTCGACTATTCCGGCTTGAAGATCGGCGAAGGCACCGCCAAAGCCGGTATGGAACAGCCCGTGTATTACTGGGATCCCGTGATCGCGCCGTCAGGCGCGACGTTCTACACCGGCAACGCGTTCCCGGCGTGGAAGGGCCAGCTCTTCGTCGGTTCCTTGACCCCCGGCGCGCTGGTGCGCTTGCAGCTCGACGGCGACAAGGTGGTGGCGGAGGAGCGCTACCTGCCGCGGGTCGGCCGCGTGCGCGACGTGGTGCAGGGCCCCGACGGGTTTCTGTACCTGCTCACCGACGAGAGCAACGGGAAGCTGTTACGGGTGACGCCGAAGTAGGGCGTCAGATCTCCATCTCCAGCAGCGCGAACGACAATGACTTGCCGTGCGCATCCAGCGCGAGCGAGGTCGTGACGCCGCCGTTCAGCGAGTGCTCGCAGACGAACTGCAGGGCGCAAAGCTGTGGCAGCTCGTAACGTCGGATGCGGCCCTGCACGATGCCGCGCAAGTGATGCGCGACCGCGTCGATGGTCACGCGCTCGGCGAGCAGCGCGTAATCCGCCGGTCGATAGGCGATCACGGACAGGATGGACGTGTTGCCTTTGTCGCCGGCGCGGCAGTGCGCGAGGTCATACAACTTCGGCATGGGTGCCCCATTCGCGCACGGCGACGCCCGTCGTCACCCGCGCCCGATCGATCAGGATCGACACGATGCCGATCTGCTCGTTGACGTACTTGCGCGTGCCGCCGCCACCGGCCGGTCCGTTCGTGTACAGCGCCTCCACCTCGTCGCCGACGATCGCCGCCGCTTCACGCGACGGCGCGCGCGCGGCGACGCGCAAGCGCACTTCATAGGGCCGCTCGTCGGCGTCGAACGCGCGGCCGTGCAGCGACGTGCTGCCGACGAGATCGATGCGCAGCTCCGCATAGCGCCCGTGCAGGCGCTCGCGCAGGATCTGCGCCGCAAGCTGCGCCCGCGCGACCGCATTAGTGCCCGCGTACCCGATCTCGCCCTCGCCAACGTAGCCCGCGAGGTAGCCGACGCTCACTTTAAGCTGCGCCGGCCGCGGCCGGCCGCGCGCACCGCGCACTTCGATGCGGTCCGGCGCGGTCTCGGTGAGCTTCACCGACGAAAAATCCGCCGTGACGTCCGGCGTGAGATAGCCGTGCGGGTCGGTGACTTCGTAGAGGAGTTGCTCGGTCGCCGTCGCGCGCGTGATGCGCCCGCCGGTACCCGCGACCGTGCCCAGCACCGCGTTGCCCTCGCTGTCCACGTCCGCGAGCGGAAACCCGAGGTTCGCCATGTCCGGCACTTCCTTGCGGCCGGGGTCGGCGAAATAGCCGCCGCTCAACTGGCCCGCGCATTCGAGGAGATGCCCGACGGCGGTACCACGTGCGAGACGGTCGACGTCACCCGCGCTCCATCCGAACTCGTGCATCATCGGCGCCACGAACAGCGACGGGTCCGCGACGCGCCCGGTCACGACGATATCGGCGCCGGTCGCGAGCGCGGGCAGCAGCGCCTCGGCGCCAAGGTACGCGTTGGCCGACACGATGGGCGCGTAGCGCGACAACGGCTCGCCGGTTTCCATGGTCGGCATCTCGATATCGAGCGCGTCGAGGACGTCGTCGCCGGTCACCGCGGCGATCTTGATGGGAATGCAGAGCTCCTGCGCGATGGCGACGATCGCATCTGCCGCAGCAAGCGGATTGGCGGCGCCGAAGTTGCTGACGAGGCGCACGCCCTTCTCCTTCAGAATCGGCAGCAGCGACGCGACGCGCTCGGCCAGGCGCGCGTCGTAGCCGCTCGCGGGATCGCGCCGGCGACGCAGCTGCGCGAGAGCGATGGTGCGCTCGGCGAGGCACTCGAGGACGAGGTAGTCGAGCGCGCCGTCACGCGTGAGCGCCACGGGGGCATCGAGGCGGTCGCCGGCGAAACCGGCGCCGCCGCCGAGGCGAAGGGTTGTGCGCATGTCAGTGGTTGAGGCGTGCGCCCCTCACCCGTCCTGTCGAGCACCCTCTCCCCGCTCGCGGGGAGAGGGCTGGGTGAGGGGTTATTCTGGCTCGATTCCTGCCTTCTTGATGATGCCCTTCCACTTGTCCGACTCCGCGAGCTGGAACTTGCCCAATTCAGCCGGCGTGGTCGTGAAAGGCTCGATGCCGCTCGTGCTGTAGTAGTGCTGCATCGCCGGCCCCTTGGTCGCCTCGACCAGGATGTCGTGCAGTTTGTTGACGACCGCGGGCGGCGTGTGCGCCGGCACGTACGCCGCGAACCAGAAGCCCATGTCGTAGCCTTTCACGCCCGCTTCGGCGATGGTCGGCAGGTCGGGTGTCAGCGGCGAGCGCTTGGCCGTCGACACCGCGAGAGCGCGCACCTTGCCGCCCTTTAACTGGGGCAGACCGGTGGCGGTATCGGTGATCATCATGTCGATCTGGCCGCCGAGAAGGTCGTTGATCGCGAGCGGGTTGCTCTTGTACGGCACGTGCAGCAGCTCGACACCGGCGAGCTGCTGGAACATCTCGCCCGCGACGCGCGAGCTCGAGCTCCCGCTGCCGAAGCTCACTTTGCCAGGCTTCGACTTCGCGAACGCGATGAACTCGGCGACGCTCTTGGCGGGAACGTTCAGGTTGACGATCATGATCTGCCCGCCCTTGCCGAGGCCCGTGACCGGGAGATAGTCCTTCACCGGATCGTACGGAATCTTCTTGAACAGGTGCTCGTTGGCGGCGTGCGTCGTGTTGGTGGTGATGAATACCGTGTAGCCGTCGGGCGCGGCTTTCTTCGCCGCTTCCGCGCCGATGAAGCCCGATGCACCCGGCTTGTTGTCGACGATCACGTTCTGCTTGGTGATGCGCGTGACCTCCTGTCCGAGCGAGCGCGCGAGCTGGTCGGTGGCGCTGCCGGCCGCGAACGGCACCACGAACGTGAACTGCTTGTCGGGATACTCGGCGTGCGCGGCGCCGCACAGCGCGGCCGCGGCGATCGCGAGGGTGATGTGCTTGATCATGACGGATCCTTCAGTGTTCGAAGACTTCGAAGCCGTAGCGCTCTTCCAGCGACGGACGGGGATCGGGCGCATCGAGCGCGAACTCGGAATCGTCAAGCAGCGGCGGCGCGCCTATTCACCGGCGGCGGAGGCACTCGTCGCCGTGCTGCGCGAGCTCACGCTGCCGCGCGTACGCTCGTCCTCACCGGCAGCTGCGCCTCCGCCAGCGTCACCCAGTAGGAGGCGCCGATCGCAAGCGCCTCGTCGTTGAAGTCGTAGTGCGGGTTGTGCAGGTTCGGCGTGTCCGGGCCGCGCCCGCCGCCCAGCCAGATGTAGCAGCCCGGCTTCGCCTGCAGCATGAACGCGAAGTCCTCCGAGCCCATCGACGGCACCGGATCGGTGTCGACATTCCCGGCGCCGACCAGCGCGGTCGCGGCCGCGAGCGCGTGGCGCGTCTCCTCGCGCGTGTTGACGGTGGCGGGGTAGCGGCGCTCGTAGCGCAGCGTCGCGGTCATGTCGAAGGTGGAGGCGAGGCCCTGCACAATCTCGCCGATGCGTTTCTCGATCAGATCCTGGACCGCGGGCTCGAAGCTGCGCACGGTCCCGCGCAGCACGACCTCCTGCGGGATCACGTTCCAGGTGTCGCCGCCGTGCACCTGGGTGACGCTCACCACGCCGGCTTCGAGCGGATGGATGTTGCGCGCGACGATGGTCTGCAGCGCGTTGATGACGTGTGCGGCGAACAGCATCGGGTCACGCCCCAGATGCGGCATCGCGGCATGCGCGCCGCGGCCCGTGGCCACGATCTCGAAGATGTCGAAGGCGCCCATCAGCGGGCCTTCGCGCAAGGCGATCCGGCCGAGGGGCAGCTCCGGCCAGTTGTGCATGCCGTACACCGCCTTCATCGGGAAGCGCTCGAACAGCCCCGCCTTCACCATCTCGCGTGCCCCGCCCTCGTTCTCCTCCGCCGGCTGGAAGATGAAGTAGGCGGTGCCGTCGAAGTTCCGGCGCTGCGCCATCGCGCGCGCGGCGCCGAGCAGCATCGTGGTGTGCCCGTCGTGGCCGCAGGCGTGCATCTTGCCTTCGTGACGCGAGGCGTGCGCCACCCCCGACTTCTCGTGGATGTGCAGCGCGTCGAGGTCGGCGCGCAAGCCCACTGCGTCCGACCCCGTGCCGTTGCGCAGGACACCGACCACGCCCGTGCCCGCGATTCCCGTGTGCACCTCGAGGCCGAACGCGCGCAGCTTGTCGGCGACGAAGGCGCTCGTCTCCCGCTCCTCGAACGCGGTCTCGGGATGCGCGTGGATGTGGTGGCGCCAGCCGCGCATGTCGGCGTCGAGCGCGGCGATTTCGGGGAGGAAGTTCATGGTGGCCGTCCGGTTGAGGGCACGAGTGGGTCATCGTACCCCATCCGGTAGAATTTCGGCTTCCCGTGGAATACGATCTTCTCGTCATTGGCGGCGGCATCAATGGCGCCGGCATCGCGCGCGACGCCGCCGGCCGCGGCCTGTCGGTGCTGCTGGTGGAGCAGCACGACCTCGCGTCGGCCACGTCGCAGTGGAGCACCAAGCTCATCCACGGCGGCCTGCGCTACCTCGAGTACTACGAGTTCCGCCTCGTATCCGAAGCGCTTGCCGAGCGCGAGGTGCTGCTCGCGATCGCGCCGCACTTGGTCGAGCCGCTCGCGTTCGTGCTGCCGCACGAGCCGCACCTGCGGCCGGCGTGGATGATCCGCATCGGCCTGTTCCTGTACGACCACCTCGGCGGACGCATGACGTTGCCGAAGTCGTTCGGCGTGGATCTCGCCGACGGCAAGTGGTCGGCGGGGCTCAAGCACCGCTTCCGCAAGGGCTTCGTGTACGCCGATGCGCGCGTGGACGACGCCCGGCTCGTGGTCGCGAACGCGCTCGATGCGAAAGCGCACGGCGCCGACATCCGGGTGCGCACCGCGCTCACCGGCGCCCGGCGCGAAGGCGGACGGTGGCGCGCGACGCTGGTTGCCGGCGGCCATGCGAGCGAGGTGACCGCGCGCGCGCTGGTCAACACCGCGGGGCCATGGGTCAAGGAGGTGCTCGACCGCGTGCGCCCCGAGAAGGCGGGTGAAGGCAGCGTTCGCCACGTCAAGGGCAGCCACCTCGTGGTGCCGCGCGTGCACGCCGAGGCGCACGCCTATATCCTGCAGAACGCCGACCACCGAATCGTGTTCGTGATCCCCTACCAGGAGCACTACTCGCTGATCGGGACGACCGACGTACCGGTCGAGGAGTTCGAGCATCCACGCATTTCCGACGACGAGACGCGCTACCTCCTCGAGCTGGCCAACGCCTACCTCGACAAGCCCTTGGCGAAGACCGACATCGTGTGGACGTACAGCGGTGTGCGCCCCTTGTACGACGACGGCGCCACCGATCCGTCGGCGATCACCCGCGACTACGTGCTCAAGGTCGACGCCCTGCCGGGCGACCCGGGTCCGGGCCGGGCGCCGGTGCTGTCCTCCTTCGGCGGCAAGATCACGACCTACCGCAAACTCGCCGAGCACGCGCTGCGCGAACTCGGACCTTACTTTCCAGGCATGAAGCCTGCATGGACCGCCAAGGCCCCGCTGCCGGGCGGCGACCTTCCCCGCCGCTCCTTGGCGGCGTGGGTCGCCGAGCTCGTGAGCCGCTATCCGAACCTGCCGCCGCCGCTGCTTGCCGCGCTTGCGGCCAGGCACGGCACGCGCGCGCTCGCCGTGCTGGGCGAGGCGAAGACGCCGGCCGACCTCGGAGCGGACTTCGGCGCTCACCTGACCGCGCGCGAGGCCGATTACTTCCTGCGCGAGGAGTGGGCGCGCGAGGCCGACGACATTCTCTGGCGCCGCACCAAGTGCGGCTTACCGATGACGCAGGCGCAGCGCGACGCGGTCGCGCATTACATCACCTCACGATGAAACGTATCTGTGTTTTCTGCGGCAGCAACGCCGGCAAGCGTGCCGTGTACGCGCACACCGCAGCCGATCTCGGTCGCGCATTCGCGGCGCGAAAGATCGGACTCATCTACGGGGGCGGCAGTGTGGGCCTCATGAAGATCGCGGCGGAAGCGGCACTTGCCGCCGGCGGCGAGGTGATCGGCGTGATCACCGAGCAGCTCATGGTGCGCGAGGTGGGGCACCCGGGGTTGAGCCGGCTCGAGGTGGTGCCGACGATGCACGAGCGCAAGGCGCTGATGGCAAGCCTCGCGGACGCGTTCGTCGCGCTTCCAGGCGGCTTCGGCACGTTCGACGAGCTGTGCGAGATGGCGACGTGGGACCAGCTTGGCATCCACGCGAAGCCGCTGGCGCTGGTCAACGTCGAAGGTTATTTCGACGGCTTCTTAGCACAGCTCGACCGCGGCGTGGCCGACGGGTTCCTGCGCAGCGAGCATCGCGCGATGATCGAAGTCGTGACGCGCGTGACCGACCTGTTCGACGCGCTCGCGCGCTGGCATGGGCCGCCGGCCGGGAACTGGCTGGTCGATCCGCCGCCGAAGCCGTGATGCGGGCTCTGGAGAAGATGCCGCGCGACGCGCGGCAGGCGATTCGCGGCGTGCTCGCCGACATCGACGACACCATCACCACGCACGGGCGGCTCACGCCGGAGGCGTACGCAGCGCTCGCGCGCCTGCGCTCGGCGGGCAAGCTCGTGGTTCCGATCACCGGGCGGCCGGCGGGCTGGTGCGACCACATCGCGCGGATGTGGCCGGTCGACGCCGTCGTCGGCGAGAACGGCGCCTTCTACATGCGCTACGACGCGACCTGCCGCAAGCTGGTGAAGCGCTTCGTGGTCGACGACGCCACGCGCGCGGCGCATCGAGCGCGCCTGGCGGAGATCGGCCGCCGCATCCTCGCGGAAGT
>JADLEZ010000073.1 GCA_020845855.1 Burkholderiales bacterium | reverse complement strand
CGGTGTCGCGCCCAGGCGCGCGACGATGCGGTCGCATTCGATCGGCTCCGCGCCCGCCGGCGACTTGGCGTTGAACACGCCGGCGTGCGCGGCACCCTCCGGCGCCTTCTCCACCGCGGTGGCGCTCGCCCCGTAGCGGCACTCGATCTTGCCGTCGCGGATCGCGGCGAGGATCAGATTGAGGTTGCCTTCCTTGCAGCGCGCGAACTCCGACCCGCGGTTGATCATGATCACGCGGTTCTGTTTCGCCAGCGCGACCGCGTTCTCGATCGCCGCGTCGCCGGCGCCGACCACGACGACCGTCTCGCCCTCGTACGCGTCGGGGTCGTCGAGCTGGTACTGGACGAAGTCCAGGTCCTCGCCCGGCACGCCCAACTTGCGCAGGTTGCCCTGCAGTCCGATCGCGAGCACGACCGCTTCCGCGGTGAGGGTGGAGCGGTCGGCGAGCGTCAGCGTGAACGCGCCCTTCTGCCCCGAGATGGCGGTGACCTGCGCGCCGAAGCGCAGGTTGAGCTTGAACTTCCCGATCTCCTCGTCCCACTTGTCGAGGATCGACTCGCGCGAGCCGGCGGCGAAGGAAAAGGTCGAGCGCAGCGGCAGCACGCCCGGCTCCGCCATCACGAACTTGCCTTTCTGGTACTTGTAGATCGTGTCGGAGGAGTGCCTCTCCGCTTCGAGGAGGACGTGGGAAACCCCCTGCTCGGCCGCGCGGCCGGCGGCGGACAGTCCCGAAGGGCCGCTGCCGACGATCGCGATCTTGAATGATTCAGCCATGCGAGCTCAAAGCTGTGGGCACAATGTCAATCGTGTGCCCTTGGCTGCCAAGTGGCAAGGCTCTCGTTGTTTCGTCGGGGTTGCCGGCGCGCGCCGCCGGGCCGCTCCCAAGGCGCGCGCGTGCCCTACTCCCGATGCAAAAGGCGCAACCGCGATGCCGCCCTCCACGCAGGCAATGCGGGCGCCTTTTGCATCGGCTATAACCCCACCGACGAGCGGAAACTGCGCAACGCCGCCTGGAACTGCGCGGGACGGTAGCGCTCGTCGTCGGCCACCGCCGCCTGCAGTCCGGCGAGGCCGGTGTTGATGCTGCCCGCCGACTTGAGCGCCCCCTTCTGGTACATGAAGTTGGCGACACTGCCGATCGCCATCGCCGCCTGCTCGGCGCCAGCGTAGTCGCTGTATTGGCCGCTCAAGCCGTCGTCGATGAGTCCCGCGAGCACCGCGCGCATCTGCGCCTCGCCGAACTGTGTTGCGGCAAGCATGGCGATCAACTGATTCATCTCGCCCTGCAGCGTGCGTGCGGCCGCCGCAGGATCGCCGCCGCGGCCCGCCGCGGCGAGCTGGAGCTGGCTCATGGTCTGCGCGACGCGCGCGCCGAGCGCCGGGTCCACCACCTTCGCGATCTGCCGCGCCATCAGCATCGACGAGTCGTTGATGCGCACCACGCCGGGCCCGAGTCCCGCGACCCGCGGCGTCCACCGCTTGTCGCTCATCGGGTGATGGCAGGCGTGGCAGTCGAACAGTACGAGCTCGGGGAACAGGCCGTCGTGGCTGCGCTTGGGATCCGCGAGCACCGCCATCAGCTCGGACACGACCATCGCCTGGCCGATCGCCCACACCTGCACGCCGTCCCAGATGCGCTTGCGCTTCTCCCAATCGGAGTCGGGCTTGAAATGCGCCGGCTCGACGGAGGTGAAGGTGTCGAGCTCGAAGCTCATGCGCGGATGTCCCGCGCCCATCAGGCGGTGGGTGACGAAGCGGTCGGCGTTGCCGAAGTGGCACGACAAGCACAGCTTCGCGCGCGCGACCGGGTCCGACACCGGGTACAGTCCGGCGGCGAGGTTCTTCTCGTGCGTGGCGCCCTGCTCGCTGTGGTCCTTGAGCCAGCGTCCGGCCGGTCCGTGGCAGGCCTCGCAGGACACGCCGTCCTCGAACACGAAGCGCTCGCCGCGCAGATTCTGCGGGATGTTGTGCGCGTGGCAGTCGAGGCAAACCTTGGCCTTGGTCGGATCGCCGATCCCTAGATTGCGCGCGATGCGCTGCGACAAAGGATTGGCGAGGACCTGGAACGCGCGCGCGTGCTTGTCCACCCGCGACCACGTCACGTACTCCGTCTGCAGGACGTTGGACTCCTTGTACGGCCGCACCGAGCCGTGGCACAGCGAGCTCGAACAGTTCACCACGCCGACGGACTGGTCCTTGGACAGGTACGGCAGCACCGCATCCTTCGCCGGCGCTGCCGTCTGCGCGACGGCCGTCGCTATCGCTGCGAGTGCGGCAAATCCGGTCAAGGCGCGGAGGAGCATGAGCTTCATGGCTTACCTCTTGGGCGTTGCGGCAGGCGCCGCCGCGGTGGCCGGCGCCGTGCGGAAGTCCTGCATGCGCACATCGTCGGTCACCGTGAACACGGAGCCGTCGGGCTTCTGATAGAACTTCTTCATCTCGTCCCAGGTGAACGGCCGCGAGCCGATGCGTCCGAACACGGCGATCTGCCCACCGGTTTCGTCTACCGCCCGGTCGCGGTCGAGGCCCTTCGACAAGGCGATGGCGGGCGACGCGGTCTCGCGCCACGCGATCAGCGCCGGCTTGGGTTCCGGTGAAAAGCCGTAGAACTTGGGCTGCAGGTCGGGCGAGGTGAGCTGGATCACCTTGAGCCCGTTCGCCCCGTCGGCCACGTACGCGAACAGCGAGGCGTTGGTGGTGGCGACGATCACGTCGCGCGCGTCGGTGAGCTTGCCGTCGGCGGTGTACTTCTGGTACAGCCGCGGCGATTCCGGCGTCTCGACGTCGACGATCGCGAGCCCCTCCGCCCCCGCGGCCACGTAGGCGTACGTGCGCGCGACGTAGATGCGGCGCGCGTCGCCAAGCGGCACCCGCGCCGACGCCACGTGCCGCGGCTTGTACGGGTCGGTGACGTCGATGGTCGTGAGCCCGGCGCCGTCGCTGACGAACAGATACCGGAACTGCAGCGCCGACGCACGCACGTCGGTGAGCGGCACCACCGCGGCGAGCTTCGGCTGCAGCGGGTCGTCGAGGTCGACGATCACCATGCCGGCGTTGGCCGCCACGTACGCGAAGCGGCCGCCGAGCACGACGTGGCGGGCGCCGGCCAGCACGTTGTTGTCGTTCCAGGTGACCGCGCGCTTCAGGAAATTGTTGAGCGGGTTGAAGTCGGCCAGGGTGTTGATGTTGACCAGGATGAGGCCCTCGACCGCGTCGCTGACCACCGCGTAGTTGTAGATCGGGTGGAACGGCTGCTCCTGGTTGACCTCGCGCATCAGCGG
>JADLEZ010000072.1 GCA_020845855.1 Burkholderiales bacterium | reverse complement strand
CGGGTGCCGGCAAATCGATCCTTCTCGATGCGCTGGGCCTTCTGCTCGGCGATCGCTTCGACGCCGGGCAATTGCGCGCCGGCACCGAGCGCGCCGAGCTGGCCGCCACCTTCGACATCGACGACGTCCCCAGCGCCGCGGCGTGGCTCGCCGACCAGGCGCTTACCGCCGATGGCAGCGACGTGCTGCTGCGCCGCGTGCTCGATGCCCAAGGGCGCAGTCGCGCGTGGATCAACGGCCGGCCGGCGACGCTCGCGCAACTCAAGGCGCTGGGCGAGATGCTGGTGGCCCTGCACGGCCAGCACGCGCACCAGACGCTGGGACAGCCCGAGGCGCAGCGCGCGCTGCTCGATGCCTTCGGTGGCTTCACGAGCCTCGCCGGCGAGGTGGCCGAGCGCTGGCGGGCGTGGCGCGGTGCCGTCGAGCGACGCGATGCCGCACGAACCGCCGCCGCGGCGACGGCGACCGAGCGCGAATTTCTGGCGGAGCGCCGGCGCGAGCTCGTGGCACTCGGCATCACCGAGGTCGAGTGGCGCGAGCTCGCGGCCACGCAATCGCGTCTCGCCCACGCCGCCGAACTGATCGGGCTCGCCGCGGACGGTGTCTTCGCGCTCGCCGACGCCGACGACTCGCTGGCCACGCGGCTTGCGCAGCTCCTCGCGCGCTTGCGTGCCGCCGTCAGCCACGATCCGGCGCTGGGGGAGGTGGTGAAGCTGCTCGAGCCTGCGCGGATCGAGCTCGCCGAGGCGGCGCGTGCGCTGCGCGACTATCAGCGCCACCTCGATCTCGACCCTGCCGAGCTCGCCCGCGTCGAGAACCGGCTCGCCGCGCTCCACGATGTCGCGCGCAAGCATCGCGTCAAGCCCGACGCGCTGCCCGCGCTCCTCGCCGAGACCGAAGCCCGCCTCGCCGCCCTATCGGAATCAGCCGATGCCGACGCGCTCGCCGAGCGCGCGGCGAAAGCGGAGCGCGCCTACCGCGACGCCGCCGCGCAACTTTCCAACAAACGCCGCTTCCACGGCAACGAACTCGCGCATCGCGTCACCGACGCCCTGCAGGCGCTCGCCATGGCCGGCGGACGCTTCGCGATCGCGCTCGAGCCCACCGGCAATCCCGCGAGCTTCGGGCTCGACGCCATCGAATTCCAGGTCAGCGCGCATCCGAAGCAGCCCCTCGGACCGCTCGCCCGGGTGGCGTCGGGCGGCGAACTGTCGCGCATGGCCCTCGCGCTGTCGGTGGTGGCGAGCGAGGCGGGTTCGGTACCCACACTCGTGTTCGACGAGGTGGACAGCGGCATCGGCGGCGCCGTTGCCGCGACCGTCGGACAACTCCTGCAGGCGCTCGGCGCCACGCGCCAGGTGCTATGCGTGACGCACCTGCCGCAGGTGGCGGCCTTTGCGGACACCCACCACCGGGTGACCAAGGTCGTCGCCGGCGACACCGTCACCAGCGCGATCGATACGCTCACCGACGGGCAGCGGGTGGAGGAACTGGCGCGGATGCTGGGCGGCAGCGAGATCACCGCCAAGACGCGAGCGCACGCGAAAGAGCTGTTCGGCCAGCATCGGCGACAACCCGGATAGCGCGCATCGGCAGGGACTGCCCGATAACGCGTGCCTCGGGAAATCGGCGCCCCGACGCCTCGCAACCCGAGCGGTCAGCCCCGTGGACTGCGATTGGCGGCGAGCTTGCCCTGTGCGCGCTTGGCCTCGGCGGCGCGGGCGCTCGTGGCTTTCGCGGTCGCCGCCTTGGTGCGCGGCGGCTTGGCGTCCGTCTTCGCCACCGCCTTGCCGGTCGCCTTGGTCCGCGTCGTCTTGTGCACCGCCGGGCGGAACATCGTCGCCGGCGCGGCTTCGCCGGTCTCCAGCCAGTACTTCACCCGCTGCGCATCGGTCACGCGCGCGAGCTTGCCGATCGAGTCGAGCAGCACGATGACCACCGGCCGGCTCGCGATGTTGGCGAGCATCACCACGCAGCGCCCGGCCTCGCGGATGTAGCCGGTCTTCTGGAGCTGGATGTCCCAGGCGTCGTTCTTCACGAGCGCATTGGAATTGTTGAAACCGAGCGTTTGCCCCGTGGAAGACACCTCGACCTGGTGCGCTGGCGTGGTCGAGAATTCACGGATCTCCGGGTACGCCGCGGCGGCGCGGACGAGCTTCGCGAGATCGTTCGCGGTCGACACGTTCTTGGGCGAGAGCCCCGTCGCGTCGTCGTAGTGCGTGCTGGTCATGCCGAGCGCGCGCGCCTTCTCGTTCATGGCGGCAACGAACGCCAACTGGCCGCCGGGGTAGTGCCGCCCGAGCGAGGACGCCGCCCGATTCTCGGAAGCCATGAGGGCGAGCCGCAACATCTGCTCGCGAGACAGCGTCACGCCCATATGCAGACGCGACCGGCTGCCCTTGATGTAATCGAAGTCGTCCATATCGACTTCGAGCTGCTCGTCCATCGGCTGCTTCGCGTCGAGGACCACCACGGCGGTCATGAGCTTGGTGACCGACGCGATCGGCGTGACCTCGTCGGCCGCCTTGCTGTAGACCGCGGTCCCGTCGGCGGCGTCGACGACGATCACGTTGGCGGAGGCGAGCTTCAGCTTGGAGCCGTCCAGCGCCGGGGCCGCGAGCACTGGAGCCGCAAGGAAGCCTGCAAAAACAAGGGGGAAGAGACGATTCATCATACGGCGTCGAACAAGGGGCACGGCCGGGGTTATCGCACGGTTCGCGGTCCGCGGTCAATCCCGACGCGCCGCCCTCGGGCACTTCCCAAGGTCTCCCGAGGCCGATCCGTGCCTGCGGCGACCCCTTTCGTCCCCTCCCGCCCGATGCGGTAGGGCGGGCGCTCCCCTTCAGCGACGTCGCCGGGCGAACCACTCCGCGCCGCCGTAGCCGACGACGAGCATCAGCACACGTACGCAGCCGTAGGCCATCCAGGTGAGCGCCTTCGACGCCCGGCTGCGGGCGCTCCACTTCTCGCGCTCGACGTACCGCGTTCCGGTCGCGATCATCGCCAGGAGCTCGACGCGCAGCTCATCGGCAAAGCGCGCGTCGCGCACGAAGACGTTGGCCTCGCGCGCCATGAGGAGCGAATACGGATCGATGTTCGATGAGCCGACGGTGGCCCAGCGATGGTCGATCACCGCCACCTTGGCGTGCAGGAACGAGCGGTGATACTCGGCGATCGCCACTCCGGCCTCGAGGAGCTGACCGTAGAGCGCCCGCGACGCGTAGTGCAGCAGGCGGTACTCGACGCGCGCCTGGAGGAGGAGCGTCACCTTCACCCCGCGCTGCGCCGCCGCGGTGAGCGCGTGCCGGAAACGCACGCCGGGAAAGAAATACGGGTTGGCGATGACGATCTCGTGCCTGGCGGTGCGGATCGCGGCGAGGTACGCGCGCTCGATGTCGCGGCGATGCCGCAGATTGTCGCGGGTGACGAGCTTGGCGGTCTGCGTGCCGGCCCGGTGCAGCGACGGCACGTCGGGAAACAGCGGCACGTCACTCGTCTCGAACTGCAGGAGCTCGACGAGCGCCCACAAGCGCTCGGTCGCATAGCTGATCTGGCCCACCACCGGACCGCGCACGCGCACGGCGAAATCGAGCCGCGGCGGCTTGTGCCGCGGGGTGTTCATGTCATCGATGATATTGATGCCGCCGACGAATGCGACCTCGCGATCGACGCGGCAGATCTTGCGGTGCATGCGGCGCAGGCGGTGCGTGCGGAACTGCCAGAGCGCGACTTCCGGCCGATACTTGAGGAGCTTGACGCCACCGTTAGCCAGCTCGTGCTCGAGCCGCTTGGTGAGATAGTGCCGCGCTCCCCAGCCGTCGACGAGGACGCGCACGGTCACGCCGCGGCGCGCGGCACGCACCAGCGCGGCGGCGACGGCCTTCCCCGCCGCGTCGTCGGCGAAGATGTAGGTCTCGAGCCAGACCTCGCCTTGCGCGCAGTCGATGGCCGCGACCAGCGCCGGGAAGAGCTCCCCGCCGCTACGCAGCAGTTCGACGGTGTTCCCTGGCGTGAAGCGGAACACGAAACGCACGCCCTCCCTTCGGGCCGCCGCCGCTTCTCCTATCGCTTCGGGTGTGGGATCTCGAACGTGGCGGCGAGCGCCGCGTGGTCCGACATGCGCGACGACGGGAAGGCGTAGTGTACGTGGGCGTCGACGACCGCCAACCCGCGCACGTAGATCCGGTCGAGCCGGAATACCGGCAGCACGCTCGGAAACGTGCGGGCGGGGCGCCCCTTCACCTCGTCGAAGACCTCGACGACCTCGAGCGCATCGGTGAGCGTACGATCGCCCTTGCGCCGCCAATCGTTGAAGTCGCCGGCGATCACCATCGGCGCATCGCGCGGTACCGTCTCATTGATGCGTTCGACGAGCGCCTGGATCTGCCAGCGCCGGCCGCGCTCGAAGAGGCCGAGATGCACGTTGAGGCAGTGCAGCGCCGGCACGCCCTCGCCGAGGCTGATCTCGCAGTGCAGGAGGCCGCGACTCTCGAAGGCGTGCGCCGAGATGTCCGAGTTCTCCTGCGCCACGATCGGAAAGCGGGAGAGCATCGCGTTGCCGTGATGGCCATGGCGATGCACCACGTTGCGTCCGTATGCCACTTCGCTCCACATCGCATCGGCGATGAACTCGTGCTGCGGCTTGCCGGGCCAGTTGCGGTGCCGTGCGGCATGCCGATGGTGCACGCCCTGCACTTCCTGCAGGAAGAGCACGTCGGCCGACATGCCGTGCAGCTTCTCCTTCAACTCGTGGATGACCATCCGGCGGGTGAGGTGCGAAAAACCCTTGTGGATGTTGTAGGTGACGACGCTGAACTGCATCGGTGCGGTGTGCGCTGCGTTCGAATCGGGCGGCAATGGTAACGGCAAATCGCCGTGCCCCCCGCCAGCCCCTGCCGAAACGACGCCGGTCGCGTCCGCGGCCGGGCGCACGGCGGTCACCGCGACCTCGCGCAACGCCGTGCGGCCGCGCCGCCGCCTCAGCGCATGCATGGTGTCGAACCCCTGCGAGGGGCGCTACTGGGCATGCTTCGCTTTCGGATGCCGCCGCTTCTTGCCGGGAGCGGCCGGTGCCTTGCCGGCGCGTGTCGCCTGGTGATTCTCGCCCTCGAGGATCGCCTTGGCGGCAACGAGCTCGGCGCGCTGCGTCGCATCGATCGTCGGATAGTCGAGGTCGAGCGAGGCAAGCGCGTCGACCACGGCTGCCGCGACCACGGCACGCGTGT
>JADLEZ010000071.1 GCA_020845855.1 Burkholderiales bacterium | reverse complement strand
CTGCCGAGGTCGTGCTGCCGTCGACGTTCGTCACGAGCGAGTTGAACGACGGCACGCTGCGCGCCGTGTTCGGCCCGGACGGCAGCTATCGCCTGGAGCTCGCGGTCAAGGACGCGATGGCGCGCGCCGGCGGCGTCAACCTCGGCGAGGCGTTCGTGCGCGAAGAGGCGAAGCGCAAGAACTTGAAGCTGTTCGAGATGCCGGGCAAGGTCGTGTTCCTCGAGCCCGTCGCGGACCGCAAGGAGGGCGAACAGACCTGGCGCAGGTCGCTGTGGCACATCGGCTTCGGCAACAGTGTCGCGGTCATGACGCTGACCGCTCCGGTCGAGGAGTCCCCGGAGCTCAAGCGCTTTCTCGGCAAGCCGTTGAACGACGCGATCGCCAGCGTGCGCCGCCGGCGAGGGTGAGCGCGAAGGGCCCTAGCGAGCAAGGCGGCCGAGACCGCAGGTCGAGGCGAGGCCCGAAGGGCGCGCCGCCGCGCGAGCGTACGTGGCCGACACGCGAAAGCTGCCATGGCGTAAGCAGCACAAGGAGGTCACGCTCCCGCGCGCGAGTTAGCCCCGAAGCGCGTAGCGCGAAGGGAAGTCCATGATGCACCTCGTGTGGCCGTCGCTCGAGTGCCTGCCGGGCTACCGGGCGGCACTCGGGCAGGGCTGGTCCGCCGGCAACGTCCGCGGCAAGGCCTTGGCCGACGACGAGCTCGCGCAGATCGCGCAGGACGCATCTGCGTTCGTCGCCTCGCTGGTCGACCGCGAAGCGCGTGGCGTCCCCATCACGCTGCCGGACGGCACCGAGGTACCGCGCCTGCCCGGCTATTACAAGTGGCTGTGGGACGGCGAGTTCTGCGGGTCGATCTCGCTGCGTTGGCAGAACGGCACCGTTGCGCTGCCGCCGCACTGCCTCGGTCACATCGGCTACCGGGTCGTGCCGTGGAAGCAGGGCCGCGGTTACGCGACCGAGGCGTTGCGCCAGCTCCTTCCCGAGGCGAAGGAGATCGGCCTTCCCTACGTCGAGATCACCACCGACCCGGACAACGTCGCGTCGCAGCGGGTGATCGAGGCCAACGGCGGCATCCTCGTCGAGCGCTTCACCAAGCCTGCCGCGCTGGGGGGCGGGCCGGGGCTGCGCTACCGGATTGCATTGACATGAACGTGGGCCTGGTCATGGTCGTGGTGCTCCTGTCGTCCCCGGCATTCGCCGGCGACGGCGAGCGCCGCCTGACATTCGGCTGGGCCGAGCCGACCGCTTCCGTACGCTGCGATCTGACCGACGACCTGCATCCGGACCGCTCGGCGCCGCGCTTCGCGGGATACGTCGAGAAGCAGGAAGCCGGTGTCGCGTGCCTCGTGCAGATCCCGCGCAAGCGCTTCGACGCGCACTACCGGTTCTGCACCGTCGCGTCCATCGAAAGCCTGCCGCGCGAGCACTACGCCTGCTTCGTCGTGTATTCGGCGGGCAACGTCACGTTCCACTTCTCGTATTCGTCGGATGCTTTCGGCGCGCCGCCGTGCGCATTCGTGTGCACGCCCAAATGAGTGCTGTCCGCGCCGCGCTGCTGCTCGCCGTCTGTATGCTCGCCGCGTGCTCGCGGCTGGGACCGCCGCAGGAGCTGCGCGTGGGCGAGCAACTCGTATCGGTGCGCCTTGCCAAGGGATGGGAGGCGCGCGAGGAGGTAGGCGCGGTCGCGCTGTCCGCCCCGCAAACCGGCCAGTCGACGCCGATGACCGTGCACTTGCGCGACTTGGGGCCGGTGACGCCCGCCGGCTATCGGCGCGAGCTCGCCGCGATCGCCGGACTCTGGGAACACCGCAAGGCCGACGCGGCGATGACGCGGCTCTCCGCGCTGCGCTGGCCGCGCGAGCTCTTTCCTTCGCTCGCCCGCGACGCCGCCTTCAGCGAGGCGTGGTCAGCCCTCGTGCGGGCGCCGCCCGGGACCGGGTTCGCCGAGGTGAAGGCGGACTTCGAGACGGTCGACCAGAGCCTCGCGTCCACGCCGCCGCTGGCGCCCGCGGCGCTCACCACCTGGGCGCTTCGCCAGGTCGACAGCGGCGCGCGGCGCGAAGTGACCGCGCGCAAGGCGGTTGCGGTGGACGGGCGCGCGGCAGAGGAGATCGAGACCCGCGACACGCTCGCGCAAGGGCTGCCGCGGCGCATCCTTCTCGTGCCGAACGAAGGGCGCATGCTCCTGGCAACGACCGGGATCCTCGCGCGCGACGCCGACGGCGAGCGCTACGAGGCGATCCGCGACGCGTTGAAGCTGCCGACTTCGAAACCGCCCCTCAATGGAGGCTGAGGGTGAGCCGGATGAGATCGGGCAGCCGGTCGACGTCGAGCTTGTCCATCACGCGCGCCTTGTACACCTCGACCGTGCGCGGGCTGATACCGAGGATCTGCGCCACCTCGCGGTTGTGGCGTCCTTCGACGACGAGCGACAGGACCTCGCGCTCGCGGGTCGTGAGGCGCGCGAGCCGGCGCTCGACGTCGGCCGGGTTGGACAGCGGTGCGCGCTGTTGTGCAGCGCCTTGCTCGATCGCCGCGAGCAGCGCCGGCTCCTGGATCGGCTTTTCGATGAAGTCGCTGGCGCCGGCCTTGAGCGCATTGCGCGCCGAGGCGACGTCGCCGTGCGCGGTGACCATGACCACGGGCCACGCGACCCCCCGGGCGGCAAGCTCGGCCTGCACCTGCGCCCCGCTCATGCCGGGCAGGCGCAGGTCGAGCAGCACGACGCCGCTCGCGCGGCCTTCGACCTCATCGAGGAACGCCTCCCCGGACGCGAAGGAGGCAGGCGCGTAGCCGTGCAGGCGCAGGAGGATCTCGAGCGAGTCGCGCACGCCGGCGTCGTCGTCGACGATGTAGACATTGGATGGCTGGGCCATGGTGGTCACCCGTTTCGTTATCTCGCAGTCGGAAGGGTAAGGCAAAACGCGGCGCCCGTGTCCCTTTGCGCGTGCCACAGCGCGCCGCCGTGCGCCTCCACGATGGTGCGGCTGATCGCGAGGCCCAAGCCCAGCCCGTCGGCCTTGTGGGTGGCGAACGGCTCGAACAGCGAGGCCCGCGCGGCGGGGGCAAGCCCCGGCCCGTTGTCGGCCACGCCGATGCGCACGAACGCGTCGTCGTGGTCCGTCGCGGTGAGGCAGACGCGCCGCTCGCCCGGTGCTTCCTTGAGCGCGTCGATCGCGTTGGCGATGAGGTTGTGGAGCACCGTCTCCACTTGCACGCGGTCGCCGAGTACGTCGGCAATCCTGCCCGTGACCTCGACTGCGATGGCCACGCGATGCCGCGCCGCGCGCGGCCCGGCCGCTTCGGCGGCGTTGGCCAGCAGCCGCGCCGTGGGGAGGCACTCCTGGCGGATGGTTCCGCTGCGCACGAACTCGCGCAGGCGATGCACGACCGTTCCGGCGCGGTTCGCCTCGGCCATCACCTTGTGCAGGATCGCCGGCAGCTCGCCTTGCGGATCGCCGCGCTCTTGCAGGAGCTGGCATGCCCGCGTGTACGACGCCACCGCGGACAGCGGCTGATTGAGCTCGTGCGCGAGCGCGGACGCGAGCTCGCTCGCCGCCGCGGCGCGCAGGCTGCGGTCGAGCTCGAATTGCTTGTCTCTGAGCTTGCGCTCGACCGCGCGCCGCTCCTCGACCGCGACGCCCAAGAACAGGCCAGTGAGCGCGAGGGCGAGCATCAGGAACTGGAAGTCGAGCACCTGCCCCGCGGCATGGCCGCCCAACATCAGCGCGGCGATGAGTACGACCTGCACGAGCAGCGTCGCCGCGGAGGTACCGGCCAAGCCGCGCCGCATCGCGATCCAGATGAGCGGCAGGAACAGGACGTAGAAGAGCTTCAGCTCGGCGCCGATGCCCAGGCCGAACACGATGAAGAGCGCGATCCCGATCGCCGAGAACTGGGTGACCGTCTCCAGCGCGCCGACCTTCGGCGTCGTCGCGCGCGCCCGCGTCAGGGTGAGCAGCAGCGGTGTAGTGACCACGATGCCGATCAAGTCGCCGATCCAGAACTGGCCGACCGTGCGCGCGAAATCGGCGGGCGGGACCACGCCGGCCGCGACGAAGATCCCGATGAAGCCCATGCCGATGACGAGCGCGGCGATGGCGGTGGTGCCGGTGAACACGGTTGCGTCGCGCAACGTGGCGAGCGCGGGATCGAAGCGCAGCCGCCGCTGCAGGAGCAATGCGTAGGCGGTGTAGCTCGCGGCGAGCCACGCGCAGGCCGCGAGCTGCACGGGCCACGGCGCCGGCACGTCGCGGATCAGGAGCTCCGCGGCGAGCGCGGCAACACCCAGCCACGGCGCCATCGTGGGCCCGTAGTGCAGCACCATGAAGATCGACAGCCCCGGCGGCGGGTTCCACGGCGTGATGCCGAGCGGTCCGTACGGATCGGCGAAGCTGATCCAGTCGAGGAACAGGTAGCACGCGAGGTACGCGGCGACGACCGAGACGCCTGCCCGCGTGGGGAGCGCGACCGGAAGCCGATGCGAAAGGATCACGCCAGTCATTCCAGGCCGCCGAAGCGCGCGTAGAACGCGGCGTTCGCCGGCGGCCACGCGGTGCCGTCGGTGCCCAGGGTGGCGGCCAGATGCCGCTCCGCGGCGCGATGGGTCAGCCGGTAGAAGTCGCGGCACAGCGCGTACGCGGCCGCGCCGGGCCAGTCGAGGGGGAGCAGGGAGGCGGGCAGCAAGGGATCGCGCAGCAGCACGCGGCGGTAGGCGTGGATCAGCAGTGTACGCACCATGAACGACTGCGCGGGATCGTGCTCGCCGTCGTCGCGGAAGCGCTCGATCACCGCGCCGAAGCGGGCAAGGAATCGCCGGTAGTCCACGGCGAGCGCGGCCAAGTCCCACGCGCCGTCCACGACCTGCGCCAGCGGCCGCTGGCCGGGATGGTCGCCTGCCGTCGCGACCACCGCGTGCCCGGCGACCCCGGCGGTGGCGAGCACCGACGGCAGGGCGCGCCCGGATTCGCTCGGACGCAGGAAGGCGGTCGGGCCGAGACCGCCGAAGCCCGCCCAGGCCAGCTCCTCGCGCAGCGCCGCTCGCTGCGCGGCCGGGACGGCGTGGACGAGCACGATCTCCCACCGGCCGTGCCAGTCGTCGGCGGGGCGCGCGTAGATGCGCCGGTACGCGTCGTCGAAGCGGCGGGCGCCGTCGCGGGTCAGGCGATAGCGGCTCGCGCGCCCGTGCGACGCGCGCGCGAGCCAGCGGGCGACGCCGCGATCTGATACAGATCTGGCTCGAGTCACGCAAAAACTGTATCATAACTGCTTTCGGGGAAGGGATGTAGGCG
>JADLEZ010000070.1 GCA_020845855.1 Burkholderiales bacterium | reverse complement strand
TCAGTCGACGCGCCTTGATCGCCCTGGCGATCTCGGCCGCGAGCTGCGACTTGCGCTGCATCTTGGCGGCGTCTGCATAGCTCAGATCGGCATAGACGTTGGTACTGCCTTCTTCGATCGCGATCTTCGACATCGATGCGATTATGCCCATTTGGACATACCGGGTCAAGTCGAGGAAACGACGACCCGACACGAACGATCCGGTCGACTTCGCGGACTTGCGCCATCCTCGGCCTGGGCATGGGCATTACGCTGCAATTCACGCTGGCCCCGGTGCACGCGCACCTGCTGCTGCTTGGCTGGGCCTCGCTCGCGCTGGCGGGCATCGTGTACCACCTCTATCCGGCGGCGTCGGGCACGCGGCTCGCACGCTGGCACTTCTGGTTGCACAACGCCGGTCTCCCGGTGTTCATGGTCGGCCTGGGATTCCTGCTCGCAGGCAACCCGGCGTGGACGCCGGTGGTGGCGACCGGCGCCACCGTCGTGGTCGTCGGCCTCGTGCTGTTCTGCGTCAACGTCCTTGTGATCCGGCCTTCCGCTTAAGCCGCGCGCGCCGGCTCGAGTACCAACTCGCGCAGGAAGCTCTGCCCGATCTCCGGCCGCTCGATGCCGAAGTTCTCGGCGATCGTCATCGCGATGTCGGCAAGGCTCTCCCGCCGCGCGAGCGGCCGCCCGGCGACCCGCGGGCCGTACGCGAGCAGCGGGGTGAACTCGCGCGTGTGCTTGTCGTGGCCGATGGTGGGATCGTTGCCGTGGTCGCCGGTGATCATCAAGAGGTCGCTGGGGCGCAGCATCGACAGCATTCGGCCGATTCCCGCATCTGTCTGCCGCAGGCACGCCGCATAGCGCGCGGCGTCCTGGTCGTGGCCGGCGAGGTCGGTCTCCTGTACGTTGATCGCGATCAGGCCACGGGGGATGCGCTCCAACGCCTCGTACACCGCTTCGAGCACCTCCCCGGTCGGCACGTGCGGCGCCTTTTCCGCCCCTTCGCACACGATCACGTCGGCGACCTTGCCGATCAGCGCCACCGGCCAGCCGGCCTTGCGCAGGAGGGTCGTCACCTGCACGTCCGGCCGCGTGCCTTGCGTGAGATGGCGCACCACGTACTTGCTCGTGTAAAGGCCGAGCGCCACGTTGTTCACACCGCATTGCCCGGTGGGGCGCAACTCGGTGCAGCGGAACACGTCGGCCGCGCGAAAGCCGCGTCCGCCCATCGCCACGATGCGTCGCACGCGCGCGATGGAACGCAGGATGGTCGCGACCTCGACGATCCGCTCGTACGGCACGTCCTCCAGCGAGCCCACCGTGTGATAGGTCTGCAGCGGGTCGCTTTCGAGGTTGTCGCCGACGATCATCGCGTCGTCGACGCGTAACGCGGACAGTCCAGGCCCTGCCGGCTCCACGCGATGCCCCGCATCGCGCAGCGCCTGCGCCACACGGTCGCGCACCTCCTCGAACAATTCCTCCGGCACGTCGGGCACGCGCGAGCCCATGAGCACCTGATGGCCGAGGTAGGTGTCCGCGCCCTGGTATCCGAGCGCGCAAGTGCCGTGCGCGGCGATGGGGTTCGCTTCGACGCGCAGCCCCGAATGCGGCGCGATGGTACCGAGCCCGAGCCGCTCGAGGTGGGGCAGCGACAAGCCGCCCGCGGCCTTCACGACATGGGCGAGGGTATCGGCGCCCACGTCGCGCGGGCGCACCTGTGCCACGTCGGGCATCGCGCCCACGCCGAGGCCGTCGATGACCAGCACGATAGTGCGTTCGAAAGATCGTTGCATGGATGGCTCCTCACGCCGGCAGCAAGTGCACCGCGGCGGCGTTCAACTCGACGTGCACGGGCTCGCCCGCGGCGAAGCGGCGGCCTTGCGCCGGCTCGACGGCGACGACGGCCGCATCGGCGAGCCGCACGCGATACTCGACACGATCGCCACGATACTCCACCTCCTCGACGGCGCCGGTATGCGCGCCGGCGCGCGGCGGGCCGAGCCGAAGCGACTCCGGGCGCACGATCGCGAGCACGGCGCCGGCGAGGCCGTCGCGCGCCGGCACCTCGACCGTCTGCCCGAGCACCGTCACCGCGAGCGTATCGCCGCGCCGCTCGAGGACGCGTGCGGGCAGGGCATTGACCTGGCCCACGAACCCCGCCACGAACAGCGTCGCGGGCCGGGCGTAAATCTCCTCCGGTGTCGCGACCTGCTCGAGCCGGCCGGCGTTGATCACCGCGATGCGATCGGACAGGCTCATCGCCTCGTCCTGATCGTGGGTCACGTAGAGCGCGGTGGTGCCGAGGCGTTTCTGCAGCCGCTTCAACTCGCCGCGCACCTGCACGCGCAGCTTGGCGTCGAGGTTCGACAGCGGCTCGTCGAAGAGTAGCAAGTCGGGCTCCATCACCAGCGCGCGCGCGAGCGCGACCCGCTGCTGCTGGCCGCCCGAGAGCTGGCCGGGCAGGCGCGCGCCCATCTCGTCGAGCCCGACCGCCGCCAGCGCGGCTGCCACCGCCTTGCCCACCGCCTCGTTCGCCGTGCGCCGGATGCGCAGCGAGTACGCCACGTTCTCGAACACCGAAAGGTGCGGGAACAGCGCGTAGTTCTGGAACACCATGCCCACGCGGCGGCGGTGCGCGGGCAGCGCGTGGATCGGGCGGCCGTCGAGCAGCACTTCGCCCGTATCGGCCTCCTCGAGCCCGGCCAGCGTGCGCAGCACCGTCGTCTTGCCGCAACCGGAAGGGCCGAGCAGCGTGACGAACTCGCCCGCCTCGATGCGTAGGGAAAAGTCGCGCACGGCCGCAACGCGGCGGCCGCCGGCCATCGCGAAGGTCTTGGCCAGGTTGCGGATCTCGAGGGTCTTCGCCGCCGTCATCACGCCGCTCGCATGCGGTCGCGCCAGTCGGCGCCGATCAACCGCGGCACGCCGTGGATCACCGCCAGCACCAGCACCACGAGGATCACGCTCAGCGCGGAGGCCTCGCCGACATCGCCGCGGTCCATCTGCGACAGGATCGCAGGGGTGACGAGCGACCAGTGCGGCGACACCACGAAGATCACCACCGACAGCGAGGTCACGCTGCGGGTGAAGGTGAAGATCATGCCGGCGACGATCGCCGGGCGGACGAGCGGCAGCAGCACCCGCCACAGCGTCTGCCCGCCGGTGGCGCCCATGCACGTGGAGGCCTCGTCGAGCGAGCGGTGCAGCTGGCCCATCGCCACCACGCCGGAGCGCACCGTGTAAGGCAGCGAGCGCGCGGTGAAGGCGATGACGATGATGAGCGCGGTGCCGGTCAACAGGAACGGCGGGTGGTTGAACGCGAGCGCGAACCCGAGCCCGATCACGGTGCCGGGAATCGCGAGCGGCAGGTTGGCGACGAAGTCGACCGCGTTGCGGGCCGTAAAGTCCGTGCGCGCGACGTAGTACGCGACCAGCGTGCCGATCGCCGCCGCCGCCGCCGCGGCGATCAGCGCGAGCGAGATCGTGTCGATGAGCGCCGCGCGCTTGTCGGTGAGCACGGCGGCGAAGTGGCGCAGGGTGAACGCGTTGTTGATGCCGAACAGGCGGGTGCAGGCGCCCGCCAGCAGCGTCGCGTACTGCAGGACGATGACCAGCGACACGCCGCACAAAAGCACCAGCGCGCCCGCGCGCAAGGCCGGGTCGCGGCTTTGACGATGCGCAAGGGTCGCGCGCGCGCCCACCGAGGCGTGCTCCGCCTTGCGCGCGAGATGCTTGTTGAGGAAGAACAGGAGCGTCGCCGGCAGGAGCAGGACGATCGCCAGCGCCGCGCCTTTCGGCACGTCGTACATCCCGATGATGGTCTGGTAGATGACCGAGCTCAGGACCTCGAAGTCGCCGCCGAGGAGCAGCGGGTTGCCGAGATCCGCGAACGAGTAGCTGAACAGGAGCACCACGCTGCTCGCAAGCCCCGGCAGGAGCAGCGGCAGCATCACGCTGGTGAACACGCGCCGCGGGGCCGCGCCCATCGTGCCCGCCGCTTCCTCGAGCGAGGCGTCGAGATTGCGGAACAGGTTCTGCAGCAGGAGATAGGCGAACGGGAAATACGACAGAAGCTGCGCGGCGATCAAGCCCCGCCATCCGTACAGCGCCGTCGTGTCGAGGCCTGCGAGCTCGTGGGTGACGATGCCGCGGCGGCCGTAGAGCAGGATGAGCGAGAGCGCCATTACCACCGGCGGCGAGATGGTGGGCAGGAGTGCGATGAAGTGCCACAGCGGCTTCCACGGCACGGCGATGCGGGTCATCGCGTAGGCGTAAAGTGTTGCGAGCAGCGTGCCCAGCACGGCCACGGCGGCGCCGAGCGCGAGCGTGTTCCAGACGACCTGCCGCGTGTTGGGATTGGCGAGCAGCGCGCAGATCGGCCGCAGCGTGACCGCGCCCTCGACGTGCACCGCGCGGACCAGGAGCTCGATCAGCGGATAGGCGATGAACAGCGCGACCAGCGCCGCCACCAGCGGGTA